>JAEUJK010000276.1 GCA_016794735.1 Gemmatimonadota bacterium
CGGGTGGAAGCCGTCGAGGCTGATGTAGTTCCCGTAGGGCGTCATCGACTGCATCAGGGCGAGTGAGCTGAACGGGGGCTTGAGGTTCGGCAGCCCGTAGAGGGCTTCGAGCTCGAAGTACGCCCACCCCAACTGTGCGGCGCGTCGCTTGATGTACGCGTTCATCTCGCGGAGCAGCCCTTCGACGATCCGGCGTTCACCTGCATCGAGCACCAGGTCCTGCGTGCCGCGCGGGCCCGGCGCACAGCTGAGCGGGTACGGTGGGAGCTGCAGGTTGCGTCGCGCCAAACCGTTGGCAACCGCGGTGGGAATCTTGACCGGGACGAGCTGCAGGTCGGTGTTCTGGTCGCAGTTCGCGTCCACCTGGACGTGGAACGCGGCGAGGAGCATGACGCGATCCGCCCAGAACTCGGCCCCGGTGCGGAAGGCTGGGAACTCGCCGGCGTCGGCGATGAGCCCCACCAGCACGCCACCACCTGAACTCGCCAACCGCGCCTTGGCGGTGACTTCGTCATAGATCGGTCGCCACGCCGGGAACGGGACATAGGTCACGCCCGGGATGACGGCCCCGCTGCGAACGCCGAGGATCTCGTTGGCGCCGAACTCGACGGAGACCAACGCGGGACGCTGGAGTTGCATGGCCATCACCTGGGTGGTGTTTGGCGGCAGCACGCGGGCATACAGCCCCTTGTTCCCGGCATCGGTGGTGTTTTCGGGCGTCGTGGTCAGCGCATGAATGGTGCGCGCTGCGTTCACCGCCACGTTGGCGGTCGGCAGGGAAACGCCCGGTTCATTGAGCGCGCAGCTCAACAGGTTATCCGGGGTCGTCACGGGTTCACCGGACTCGCGGATTCCCAGGGCCAGTGGGGCCATGAACGGTGATCGGCAGCCGGGGAATGCGATGAGCGGGAGGCTCATGGAGTACCCGGCCATGGCGGAGAGTTGCGCGGGCCACGCCGCAGACTGCGATCCCGACCAGACGCCTTCCGAGGCATACCCCATGGAGATGCTGGTGCCCATCGACACGAAATCCTTGAGCCACACATCCGCGCTCCCACCGGCGATCTGGAGGGTGTCGGGGCTCAATGCCCGATCCGGACCGGCCCGTTCGGCCGGAGGCGAGGTGGCGTCCACGCAGGCGACAACCGTGAGTGCGGTCGCCATCACGAAGAGCCTGCTCCAGCGAGTCATATCTCCTCCCAGGTGCCTTGCACCGTGTAGTTTGGGTGACACACGGGCACGATGGGTGGTGCCGGGGGGGAAGCGCCATGGCGAAAGGGCTGACCCCCTGTCAGGGAGGGACGTGCTGCGTAATGTGGTGATGCGCGTCGGCGAGCGTCCCCCGGGGAGGCCGCCGAAAGGAGCAGGCCCAAACCGTTGTAGGGGATCAGGACAGCACTGTTCACCTTTCGCCACCTCGCACATGCCTGACAGGAATGACCCGTACGCCACCCAGTTGGCCAACATCGAGGTCCGCACCGGACGCTCCCTCGCTGAACTTGCGCGGATCGTGGCCGAGAGCGGCCTAAAGAAGCACGGCGAGATCCGGGACATGCTCAAGCAGTCCCTCGGGATGGGACATGGCGATGCCAACGTGCTCATTCACCACCTCCAGGCATCGTCGAGCCCGCCAGCGCCAGCGTCGGCGGATGCCGCGGACGACCTCTACGTGGGGCCGAAGGCCGACCTGCGTCCCATCCACGACGCGCTGATGACGGCCATCCGGGCCTTCGGCGACTTCGAGGTGGCGCCGAAGAAGGGCTACGTCAGCCTGAGACGCAAGAAACAGTTCGCGATGATCGGCCCCACGACGCGCACGCGCGTGGACCTCGGCATCAACGCGAAGGAGCTGGTGGGCGATGCGCGCCTCCTGGCGATGCCTCCGGGCGGCATGTGCCAGTACCAGGTGCGGCTCACGAACGCCTCGGAGGTCACCGCCGACGTCGTGGCGTGGGTGCGGCAGGCGTACGAGGCGGCCGGGTAGCCG
>JAEUJK010000652.1 GCA_016794735.1 Gemmatimonadota bacterium
GGGCCTGCGGCCCGGTTGCGGCCCCTTGGCCGACGATCCGGCAGGCCCTAAGTTGTTGTCTGACAATTACCTGACTCGTATGCGGGCCCCGATCGGGCAGTGCGCCTTCGGCGCCACCGCCCGGTACGTGGAGCCTCGTTCATGCGTGTGTTTCGACTGATGGTGAGCGTCGGGCTGCTGGCTGGCTCGGTGCTTTCAGCACAAGAACGCGTCCGTCCCGCGGCCGATACCCAGCGTGTCGAGCTCGTTGCCAATGCCCTGACCTTCAGCGGGCGAGACGGCAAGACACTCGTGTCGCTCCCGCGGTTCGAAACGCCGGTATCGATCGACGGCGACCTGTCGGAGCCCCAATGGCAGGGGGCGGCCCGGCTGACGGGATTCTCCCAGTTCAATCCCTCGGACGGTGTGCCCGCGCTGGACTCGACCGTGGCCTACGTCTGGTACGCGCCCGATGCCATCTACTTTGGCGCGCGCGCATACGCGCCGGCCGGCACCGTGCGTGGCACCCTCGCGGATCGCGACCGGATCCAGAACGACGACCACATCCAGTTCATCCTGGACACGTTCAACGATCGCCGGCAGGCATTTGTCTTTGCCGTGAACCCGTTAGGCGTGCAGAGTGATGGCATTCGCACCGAAGGCGGCCTTGGTGGTGGCGGGCGCGGCGGGCGCGGTGGCGGCGGTGGTGGTGGAGGCGGTGGCGGTGGCTTTTCCCGCGCCGGACTCGGCAACGCCGACCTCAACCAGGACATGATCTGGCAGTCCAAGGGGCGGATCACGGAGTTCGGCTACGAGGTTGAGCTGCGCGTGCCCTTCAAGTCGATCCGGTATCGCGTAGGCTCCGTGCTCAACTGGGGGCTGCAGGTCGTGCGGAATACGCAGCGGAACAGCTACCAGGACACGTGGACCGTGACGAGCCGCGGCAATGCGTCGTTGCTGATGCAGTCCGGGCGATTGACCGGGATCCATGACCTGCGACGCGGCCTGGTGCTGGACGTGACCCCGGTGGTCACCACCGCGTTTAACGGCGCCGACGACAATGGCGCGTGGAAGTACGGGTCCAAGCCGCAGTACGGAGGCGACGTTCGCTGGGGGCTCACGCCGAACCTCACGCTGAACGGGACGATCAATCCCGACTTCTCCCAGGTCGAGGCGGATGCGGGGCAGATTCCTGGTGACGTGCGTTTTGCGCTGTTCTTCCCCGAGTTGCGTCCGTTCTTTGTGGAGGGGAACGAGCAGATCGACACGCCGAACCAGCTGGTCTACACGCGGCGCATCGTGCAGCCGGTGGTGGCGACGAAGCTGACGGGAAAGATCTCGCGCTTCGACCTCGGCATCCTCTCGGCCGTGGACAACGAGAAGTACTCGGCGAGCGGGAAGGAGAACCCGTTGTTCAACGTGGTGCGCCTGCGCCGCGATATCAGCACGCAGAGCAACATCGGCTTTACGGTCACCGACCGGCGCGAAGGGAGCGACTACAACCAGGTATACAACGCCGATGGTCGCTTCCTCATGCGCAACATCTACGCGCTGCAGTACCAGTACGCGGCGAGTCGCACCTCGGTGGAGGACGTCGGGTCGAACGGCTCGATCTGGGAAGCCAGCTTCGATCGCACCGGGCGCAACTACGGGTTCCGCAACTCCATTGAAGGGGTGAGCCCGAACTTCGCCACACGCACCGGATTCGTGGCGCGCACCGACTACGTGCAACCGCAAGCGAACCAGCGCTACACCTGGTTTGGGAAGCGCGGATCGTTGGTCGAGCAGATGATGACCTTCCTGAGCTTGCAGGGCACCTGGACCTACGACGACTTCTTCAATGGCGAGGTGCCGCTCGAGACGCGGGGTTCACTGTCGACGAGCTTCCAGTTTCGTGGTGGGTGGGGGATGGGGCTCACGCCGTCCCTGGAGAGCTTTGCCTTCCAGCCCTCGCGGTACTCCGACTACTACGTCGTACGGAACCGCGGTGCCTTGCGGGACACGGTGAAGTTCAACGTGGGACACCGCGTGCCGGCGCGCCAACTGCAGTTCCGCATCACGACCCCGCAGTTCCAGAAGTTCGGTGCGTCGTTCAACACGACGTTCGGGCGCGACGCCGAGTTCTTCGAGACGGCACAAGCCAAGCGCAGGGACGTGAACGTCACGATTGACCTGCGCCCCACGCCGCAGCTGCGCACGAGCCTGGTGATGCTGCACCAGGAATTCCGCCGCGTGCGCGACAACACGACGATCCTCCGGACGAACATCCCGCGACTCCGCATGGAGTACCAGCTGAATCGGGCGATCTTCTTCCGGTTCATCGGGCAGTATGAGTCGCGATTGCGCGATGCCTATCGCGACCCCAACGGCGAACACCCCATCGTGTTCCGCAACGAGGACGACAGCACCTACACGGCCTCCACGCGTTCCCGCACCAACGGGCTGCGCGCCGACTGGCTCTTCTCCTACTTCCCGAGCCCCGGGAAGGTGCTCTACCTGGGCTACGGGGCCAGCCTGACCGAGACGCAGGCGTTCCGCTTTCAGGAGTTGGACCGCACCAGCGATGGCTTCTTCATCAAGCTGAGCTGGTTGTACCGCGTCCCCTGATCGGGCGCACGACCGCGCGGCTCAGCGCCTGGCGAGCCGCGCGAGCTCCGCTTCCGAGGCCATAAACGCAAAGCCCGGCCAGCCGCCGGACGCCACCGCCCGCGTGTACTGCGCGCGGGCCGCCGTGGTGTCACCGCGCAGCAGGAGCCAGTTACCCAGCCCGAAGGCCAACGTCGCCACCTGCACGTCGGCGGTATCCGCCGGCGTGAACATGGCGTTGGGCGTGATCTCGCCCTGGTAGAGTCGAAGGCGCTGGGAGTACGCGACGGGCGCGCGAGTCACGGAGTCTGGCATGCCGGCGAGCAACGCCCGCGCATCGTCGCGACGACCGGCCCGCATCAGCGACATCCATCCCCAGTCATAGCTGCCCGCGAGCTCACCTGGATCTGGCGCGATCACACGCCCGCGGGCAAAGGCGGCCGCTGCGGCGTCGAACTCTCCCTTGAGGAATCGCAGCACGCCGAGGTGATACCAGATGCCGTAAACGGCGGAGTCGATCGCCATCCCGCGCTGGAAATCAGCCAGCGCCTTGTCGTGTTCCCGCACCGACAGGAAGCGGTGTCCGCGCCAGCGGTAGAGCAGTGCGTTGTTAGGCGAAAGGGCGAGCCCGCGGGTATACGTCTCGGTGGCCTCGCGGAACTGTCGCACCCCGGACTGGGCTGCGCCGAGGGCGAGGTACGCATCGACGCTGCGCGGATTGGCGGCGAGGGCCTGCCGCGCGCGCGCGACGGCACCGGTGTCCGGCATGGACCGGTAGGTCACTCCGGCGGGTGAGCGGTACTGGTCAGTCTGCGCGTCGAGCCGGTCCGGGGCGGCGACAGCGACGAGCGCCGTTGCAAGGGCGGCATGAGCTGCGCGGAGACGAAGGGCGTTTCGCATCTCCCAAGCTGCACGTCGCCCGGGTGACTGCGCCAGTCACGCGGCGTGGACCGCGCGGCGCCCGGGGGCGGAGTCACCAGCGCGTGCGAGCTGGTGACCGCCCCAACCGCGAAGCTCTTGGTCCGCGCGAGGTCGCCTTACCGCACCACCGCCTTCGCGTCCCAGGTCTCGATTTCGCCCAGGCGCAGCGCCTCGATGCCCGCGCGCACCTTGGCGAGGTCGCCCACCACCACGATGGTCGCGCGGTCGGGGGTGAGGTACCGACGGGCCACCCGCTGCACGTCGGCCACGGTCACCAGGCGCACGGCCGCGGCAAATCGCGGCAACTCACCTAACGACAGCCCGAACCCCTGCAGCTGCGCAACCTGCCCAGCCACCTGCGACGTCCCCTCGAGGTCACCCGGGAGCTGCAGCTCGAGGTAGTTCCTCGCACGCGCCAGTTCATCCGCACTGACCGGCGTGTCGCGGATGGCCCGCAGTTCCGAGAAGAACTCGACCAACGAGGAATCCGTCACGTTGGTGCGGACCGAGGCCGACGCCGTGAACGGCCCGGGCACCTTGCGGAAGGTGAAGCCGGAGCCCGCGCCATAGGAGTACCCCTTGGTCTCGCGCAACGTCATGTTGAGGCGCGAGGTGAACGAGCCGCCGAGGATGGTGTTCATCACCATGAGGGCCGCGTAGTCCGGCGAGGTGCGTTCCACCCCCGGCCACCCGATCTGGATCACCGATTGTGCTGCCTCGGGTTTGTCGATGAGGTAGACGCGGGACGCCGTCCGCACCGTGGGACGCACGGTGACGGCTGGTGTGGCCAGCCCAGTGCCGGTCGCGCGCCAGTCACCAAAACGGGCCGTGATGGCAGCACGCGCCTCGGCCACGGAAATGTCGCCCACGACGATGAAGGTCGAGCGCTCGGGACGGATCACCGATTGGTAGAACGCACGCACGCTCGACGAGTCGAAGGTCGCTGTGGTCGCGGAGTCGCCGTTGGTGGCGCGATGGTACGGATGTCCCGCGGGATACACAGCCATGTTGAACGCGAGACCGGCCACGGCCTCCGGGCGATCGCGCGTCTGCAGGTATCCGGCGAGGCGCAGGTCGCGCTGGCGCTTGACCTCTGCGCCGCTGAATGTCGGCCGCCGGATGACGTCGCCCAGCAGGTCCAGCGCCGGGTCGAGCGAGCGACGCGCCAGCTTGAGCGAGATCGAGTACCCGTCCCACGACGCGGTCGACGAAAGGTTGGCGCCGAGGTAGGCGAGTTCGGACTGGAGTGCGGCGGCGTCGCGTGAGCCCGCGCCGTCGTCCAGGAGCCCGGCCATGAAGGTCGATATGCCGGGGGTGTTGCCGTCCAGCCGAACGCCACCGTCGATGGTGACGATCACCTGCACGAGCGGCAGCTCATGGTTCTCGACGACCTTGAGCCGCATTCCGCCGGGCAACTCCGTCACGCGGACGGGTGGGACGACGAGACGCGCGGGCCGTGCGAGCCGTGGCGCCTTTGTGCGGTCGAAGGCGGCCTGGGCGCCGAGTGCTGGTGCGAGGGCGCAGAGCAGGACGGCAGAGCGATTGAAGATCGAGCGGTTCATTGGACGGTCCTCCGCGTGGCGGCGAGATCCTTCTTGCCTTGTGGCACCACGCTCAACGTGACGCGTGGTCCACGCAGGTAGGTGTTCACGACGCGCTTGATGTCTTCCGCGCTCACGGCCGCGTACCGGTCGAGGTCAGCCTGGAAGCCATCGGCCTTGCCGGTGAGGTAGTAGTAGTTGTTGAGCTGTTCCGCCTTGGCGTTCACGGACTCGAGGCGATTGAGGAACGAGGCCTCGATCGCATTGCGCGCCTGCTGCAACTCGCGGGCAGATGGGCCCTCGGTCGCCAGGCGGGCGAGGTGTTCGTCGATCGCGGTCGTGAGGTCGTTGAGCGACTTCCCCGGTCGTGCCGTGGCGACGACGGCAAAGTCGCCGTCGAGTTTCTTGCTGCCATTGAACGCGTTCACGTTCGTCGCCAGCTCGCGCTCGTAGACCAAGGTGTTGGTGAGGCGCGAGTTGCGCGCGCCCGTGAGCAGGTAACTCACCAGGTCGAGCGCGGCATCGTCGGCGTGGAAGCTCTTCACGCCGTGCCACGAGAGGTACACCCGGGGCAGCTGCACGCGATCCTCGGTCACGATCACCGTGTCGCGCACCGTGAAGGCCGGTGGCGTGGGGCGCGTGAAGGCCGGCCCGCGGGGAATGTCCCCGAACATCTGGCGCACGGCGCGTCGCACGGAGTCCGTCTTCACCGCGCCGGCGACGACGATCACGGCGTTGTTCGGGGCGTAGTACGTGCGAAAGAAGTCCTTGACGTCATCGAGCGACGCCGCCGAGAGGTCGGCCATGGAGCCGATGACATTCCAGCTGTAGGGGTGTCCGGCCGGATAGAGCGCGGGTGGCAGGATGTCCTGCGAGATGCCGTACGGCTGGTTCTCGACCCCCTGGCGCCGCTCGTTCTTCACGATGTCCCGCTGTGCGTCGAGCTTGGGCAGGTCCATGGTGGGGAGGAGCCATCCCATGCGATCGGCCTCGAGCCAGAGCATGAGTGGCAGGGCGTTGCTCGGCCCCCACTCGTAGTAGGCCGTGCGATCCTCGTTGGTGGTGCCATTGTTCGACGAGCCCGAGGCCTCGAGTCGCGTGTCGAACTCCGGGTACGGGGCATGTTGCGACCCCATGAACATCACGTGCTCAAAGAGGTGCGCGAAGCCGGTGCGCCCGACCTTCTCGTCACCGGACCCGACGAGGTACCACACGTTGGTCGCCACCGTCGGGACCGAGTGATCCTCATGGACGATCAGCGTGAGGCCATTGGGGAGGGTATCGACCGAGGCCGGCACCTTGAGGCGCGGGGCCTGGGCCAGGACGGCGGCCGGGAGGGCCGCGAGGAGCAGGAGATATCTCATGATGGGAGCGAGCGGGACCATGCGTTCGACCACGGTGGGCGGACCAGCGTTGGCTGCCGGGCCGGGTCGCGTGGCATCGTACGCATGAGGTGCCCCGAAGTGCCATTCGGCGGGGGTTACCGGCTCGCCCCACGGGGCCGCAGGTTTACTCCCTCATGGAACTGCCCCTCACCCCCCTCGAGTTCGCTCGCCGGGCGCGGCGACTCTACCCGGACCGGCTCGCTGTCGTGGACGGCGACCAGCGACTGACCTACCGCGAGTTCTTCGACCGGTGTGACCGATGGACCAGTGCCCTGCAGGGCATGGGGATCCGGCCCGGCGATCGCGTGGCCTACATCGCCCCCAACACGCTGGCGCACCTGGAGGGTTACTACGCGGTGCCGGCGACCGGGGCGGCCATCGTCCCGATCAACTATCGCCTGACGCCCGACGACTTCACGTACCTGATCACCCACAGCGGGTCGAAGGTCGTGTGTGCGCACGCCGATCATCTCGATGCCATCGATACGATCCGCTCGCAGCTCCCGGGGGTGACTCACTTCGTGGCGCTCGAGGGCGGCGCGGGACGCGCGGGATGGATCGACTACGAGTCCACGCTCACGGCGTCATCCGCGACGCCGCAGCGACCCGCCATCGCCGAGTCGGACCTGATCAGCATCAACTACACGTCGGGGACAACCTCGCGACAGAAGGGCGTCATGATCACCCATCGCAACGCATGGGTGAATGCCGTCGGAACGCTCGTGCACCATCACATGACGTGCGACGAGCGATACGTGTGGACGTTGCCGATGTTCCACGCGAATGGGTGGACGTTCGTGTGGATCGTCACGGCCGTTGGTGGCACGCACATCTGCGTGCGCAAGGTGGAACCGGCCCGCGTGTTCGACGCGATCCGGTCGGAAGGCGGCACCATGTTGTGTGCGGCGCCCACGGTGCTGATCGGGATCGCGAACGCACCGGCGGAATTGCGCGCGGGACTGCCGCGCGGGGTGCGCCTCTTCACGGCCGGAGCGCCCCCGGCTGCGGCGACGATCGAGCGGATCGAGACCGACCTGGGCTGGGAACTCACGCACGTGTACGGGCTCACGGAAACCGCGCCGTTCATCACGATCTGCGAACCGCGCCCCGAACATGAGGCACTCAGTTCCGCGGAGCTCGCGGTGGTCAAGGCGCGCCAGGGGGTGGAGCTGATCACCAGCGGCGAACTCCGCGTGGTCGACGAGTCCGGGCGCGAAGTGCCGGCCGATGGCGCCACGTTAGGCGAGATCACCGTGCAGGGCAACGTGGTCATGAAAGGCTACTTCAACGACCCGGACGCCACCAACGCCGCCATTCGCGACGGCTGGTTCCACTCGGGCGATGCCGCTGTGGTCCATCCCGATGGCTACGTCGAGATCCGCGACCGTATCAAGGACGTGATCATCTCCGGAGGCGAGAACATCTCATCGGTTGAAGTGGAAGGGTGCCTCCTGCGACACCCGGCCGTGCAGGAGGTGGCGATCGTCGGGATGGCGGACGCCCAGTGGGGCGAGACGCCGCACGCCTTTGTGGTGTTGCGCGCGGGTGTCACGGCGACCGCCGACGAGTTGCGCGCGTTCACGCGCGAACGGCTGGCGCACTTCAAGTGCCCGCGTGAGTGG
>JAEUJK010000283.1 GCA_016794735.1 Gemmatimonadota bacterium
GTTCGTTGCCCTGGCCGGGTTCGCCTTCGTGAGCGAAGCCGCCGCACAACGCCCCACCACGCTGGCCGGGCGCTCCACCGTGTACGCCCCTTCGGCGATGGTGGCGACCAGCCAACCACTCGCCTCGGCCGCCGGGCTCGAGGTGATGCGACGCGGAGGCAACGCGATCGATGCCGCGGTGGCCGCTGCGGCCGTGCTCGGTGTCACCGAACCGCACATGACCGGCATCGGTGGCGACATGTTCGCGATTGTCTGGCTCGCCCGGCAACGCAAGCTCGTGGCGATCAATGCGAGTGGGCGCGCCGGGTCGCTGATGACACGCGAGACCCTCGTGTCGCGCGGCTTCGCGTCCGGCTCGCAACAAGGGGTGATGTCGGTGACGGTCCCGGGCGCCCTGGCCGGATGGGACAAGCTGGTGCGCACTTACGGGCGACAGACACTCAAGCAGGTGCTGCAGCCAGCGATCGGCTACGCACGCAATGGCTTCCCCGTCTCGCCCATCATCGCCGCGCAGTGGGCGAACGAAACGGCATTCCTCCAGAAGGACAGCGCGGCCGCGGCGACCTTCCTTCTCGATGGTCGCGCACCAAGGGCCGGTGAATGGTTCCGCAATCCCGACCTCGCGCGGACAATGCAGCTCATCGCCGACAGCGGGATCGGCACCTTCTACGGCGGCTCCCTCGGCAAGCGTATCGTCGCACGGATCAGCGCACTCAACGGCTTCGTGACGCTCGCCGACCTTCGCAAGAACGCGCCCACCTGGGTCACGCCGATTTCGGTGCCATTCGCCGGCTATCGCGTGTGGGAGTTGCCACCCAACAACCAGGGGATTGCCGCGCTGGAGATGCTCCGCATCCTCGAGCCGTACGACCTCAAGGCAATGGGGCACAATTCCCCGGCCTACCTGCACCACCTGATCGAGGCCAAGAAGCTCGCCTATGCGGACCTCGAGCGTTTTGTGGGGGATGCTGACCACCTGGACGCGCCGGCGGACGCGCTGCTCACCGACGAGTTCATCGCATCGCGGCGCAAGCTCCTCGACCCACAGCGCGCGCAGGAGCGTGTGGACCCCGGTGTCGTGCGCACGAAGAGCGAAACGGTCTACCTCACCGTTGCCGACGCCGAAGGGAACATGGTGTCGTTCATCAACTCGGTGTACGACTACTTCGGCTCAGGCGTGGTGGTGCCGGGCACGGGATTCGCACTACACAATCGCGGAGCGGGCTTCACCCTCACCCCCGGCCTCCCCAACACGGTGGCGCCGGGCAAGCGTCCGTTCCACACGCTCATTCCGGGGTTCGTCACGCGCACCGTGAACGGCGTCGAGGAACCGTACATGAGCTTCGGGCTCATGGGCGGCGGGGTACAGGCGCAGGGGCACGTGCAGATGTTGCTCAATCACTTCGTCTTTGGCATGGACATCCAGGCGGCGATCGACGCGCCCCGGTTCCGCCATTACGATCGACAGCGCGTCGCCCTCGAGGCACCGGTGCCAGACCACGTGCGCACGGCGCTCGCCTCCATGGGGCATGTGCTGATCGAACAACCCGCCATCGCGTTCGGCGGGGCGCAGGCCATCATCCGCCTGCCGAAGGGTTTCGCCGCGGGCAGTGACCCGCGCAAGGACGGGCTGGCAATCGGTTATTAGGCAGTATGTACCCCATGGACGTCGGCCGATGGTCGTCGCCTCTTCCCCTGCTTCCGCTTCGATGCGCCTGACCTCGCTGTTCACCCTCGCGCCCTGCCTCGTGCTCGCCACTGCCGCCGGCGCGCAGGCATCCCACGGTTACCAGACCGACGTATCCCGGGAGGAACTCGCGGCGCGACGCGGCCGCATCATGGAGGCCGTCGGCCCCCAGGCGATTGCCATCGTCCAAGGCGCCTCCGGCGTTCCCGGGTTCAGTGTCTTCCGGCAGTCGAACGACTTCTATTACCTGAGCGGCGTGGAATCGGCGCATGCCTACCTGCTGCTCAACGGTCGCACGCGTCGCTGCACGCTGTACCTCCCGCATCGCGACGCAGACCGTGAACGCGGCGAAGGCAAGGTTCTCGCCGTCGAGGACAGCGTCCTGCTCATCCAGCTCACCGGGATCGAGCAGGTGCGCGCCCTCGAGCACCTGTCGATGGACCTGGTGGGTGCCGATCTCCTTCGCCCACCGGCCATGGCGCTGTATACGCCGCTCGCTCCCATGGAAACGGGGAACGACAGCCGCGACGAAATCCTTGCCGGGTGGGCGCGCGTCGCCGCGGATCCGTGGGATGGTCGCCCCCCGCGCGAGGCCCACTTCGTCCGGCTCGTGAAGGAACGCTTTCCCCAGTTTGAGGTCCGTGACCTCACCCCGACGCTCGACGCGATGCGCACGATCAAGAGCGCGGCCGAGATTGCGCTCATCCGCCGGGCGACACAGCTCGCCGGGCTCGGCATCATGGAGGCCATGCGCTCCACGAGCCCGGGAGTCACCGAGTACCAGCTCGATGCGGCGGCCAAGTACGTGCACTACCTCAATGGCGCGCGTGGCGACGGCTACGCCTCGATCATCGCCGGCGGGACCAACGCGTGGATGGGGCACTACTTCCGCAAGACGGACACGCTACGCGCCGGCGACCTGGTGTTGATGGACTACGCGCCCGACTATCGGTACTACACGAGCGACGTCACGCGCATCTGGCCAGTCAACGGGACTTTCACGCCAGCGCAGGCCGCCCTGTACGAGTTCATCGTCGCCTATCGCGACGCGTTCTTCCGCCATATCCGGCCGGGGCTTACCTCCGACGAGGTGCTCGACCGCGCCGCGGCAGACATGAAGCAGTATCTCGTCGGGAAGACCTTCGCCTCGCCGGCGCACCTCAAGGCGGTGCAGGAAGGACTCGTCTTTCGTGGCCACTTCCAGCATCCCGTTGGGATGGCGGTCCACGACGTGGGACGCGTGCGCGGTGTGCCGCTCAAGCCGGGGATGGTCTTCACGATCGACCCGATGATCTGGCTCCCCGAGGAGCGCCTCTACATCCGCATCGAGGATGTCGCGCTCGTGACGGAAGATGGCGTGGAGAACCTCAGCGGCTTCGTCCCCGCGCGGATCGCGGACGTGCAGCGGACCATCGCCGAGCCGGGGCTCGTGCAGCTGCACAAGCCAGTCCCACCGCCCGCTCCCGCGGGCTCACCGCGTCGATAACCTCACCAGCTGGCGGCGCCGTGCCCGGGGGCATCCCCGGAGCCCGGCGCCGCCTATGCTCGCCGCATCGATCAGGGAACGACCTTCTTCGGCGTCTGCTGCTTGATCTTCTCCAGGTACTTCTGGAAGAAGAACTTGTGGATGTCCATCATGTTGATCTCGCGGCCCTGGATGTAGGACTGCTCGATGTTGCTCGTCATGTCGAGCGGCGTACCTGTCGTGATCAACAGGGTGCCCTCCTTGCCGACCTCGATCGAACCCACCTTGTCCGCGATCCCCATGAAGGTGGCCGGGTTGATCGTGACCGCCTTGAGTGCTTCCTCCTCCGGCAACCCGAACGCCACCGTCACCCCGGCGTCCCACGGCAGTCGGTTGCTGTAGAGGCCACCCGAGCCACCCGAGATCGCGAACTTCACCCCAGCGGCGTACAGCTTCGCCGGCATCGCGTACGCGCCGTCGTAGCCTTCATAGTCCCGATCGGGCGCTGCCATCGTCGACGTGAGGATGACGGGCACGTTTTCCGCCTTCAGCCGATCGGCGACGAACAATGCATCGCGACCGCCGCGAATCACCAGCTTGACGCCCTCGGCTTTCCCCCACGTGATCGCATCGTTTATCTGGGCCGCACCCTCGGCCGCCACGATCACCGGGATGGTCCCGTCGAGCGCCGGAATCATCGCCGCATAGCGCGAATCGGTGCGCACGTCCTGGCCGCTCTTCACCGCGTCACGGTACGCGCGCGCTTCGCTGAACCAGTCCTTGATCTGCTGCACCTGCTCGGCATAGGTCTTCGGCGGGGGACCGCCGGCGCCACGCCCGCCCGGTCCGCCGCCGCCAAAACGACGCGGACGGGCATTGGGGTCCGGCCACCGCACGTTGAGCGCCGCGGCGCCCTTCATCGACATCTCCTCCCACGTCCACCCCTCAAGGTTGAGTGCGGAGGAAAGCCCGGAAATCACCCCGCCGTCCGGGGTGCTGAACGCCACCAGCACGCCCGCGGAGCGCGTCGTGCCGATGTGCCGGCTCTCGGCGTTCACCGCCACCTCGGCACGCACGTTCGGGTTGAAGTCGCCGAGTTCGGAGATGTCGTTCGACACATCCACCGCTCCGATCTCGGTGATCCCGACCGTACTGTAGGCGTCGATGAGCCCCGGATAGATGTGCTTCCCGCTCACGTCGACAACCTTGGCGCCGGTCGGAACCGCTACTTCAGGCCCACCGACCGCGGTGATCCGTCCGCGGTCGATGACGACCGTGCCGTTGGGGATCGTCCCCTTTGTCACCGTGTGGATCGTGCCGCCCTTCAGGGCTACAGGCCTGTCCTGAGGTGGCACCGTCATTCGCACCTGGGCACGGAGCGCCCCCGGAGCGAGCAGCGTCGACACCGCGAGGGCCAGCGCGGCGCCTTTCGTCGAGAGAGTCATGGTGCGCAGGGAGAAGAGTCTCGTGAGGAATGAGCGGGTCATTTAGCGCGTCCTCCCGGGCGTGCGAGCGCGGGCCGGTGCGCCACCGGCGGGAGTACCTTCGGGCGGCGTGGCCGCGAGCACCGCCTGGATGAGCTGCGCACGCTGGCGCGCCGTCTCGGCACGCAACGCCTTGTCCTCTTCGAGCGAGAAGTAGCGGCGGCCGTCGACCCAGGTCTGCTCGGCCTTGGTGAACTGCGACAGCGGGTTGCCGTTCCAGATCACGAAGTCGGCGTCCTTGCCGGCCTCCAGCGAACCCACGCGATTGTCGATGGCGATCGCCTTGGCCGACTGGTTCGTCACCGTGGACAAGGCGGCCACTTCCTCGACGCCCGTGCGAAGGAGCTTGCCGGCCTCCCAGTTCATGCGCGTCGAGATCTCGGCGTTATCGGAGTGCAGCGAGGTCACGACGCCAGCCTCCATCAGCAGGCGCGCGTTGTACGTCGTGTTGTCGTACGCTTCCATCTTGAAGGCGCCCCAGTCGCTCCACACCACCGCCGCGACGCCCGACGCCTTCAGCTCACTCGCGATCTTGAACGCTTCCACGCCGTGCTGGAGCGTCTGGATGCGGAAGCCGAACTCCTCGGCGAGGCGCACGAGCGCCAGGAATTCGTCGGCGCGATAGCCGTGCGACGAGACGAGCAACTTCTGGTCGAGGATGTCGAGGATCGCTTCCATGCGCAGGTCGCGGCGCGGCGGGAGCCCGGTCTTCTCCTTCTCCCAGCGCTGCCACTCCTTGCGATAGTCGCGTGCGGCCAGGAAGTGGTCGCGGATGATCTCCTGCACCCCCATGCGCGTGTTGGGGTAACGCGTCGGGCTGCGCTTGGGGTTCTCGCCCAGCGCGAACTTCACGGTGCGCGGCGCCCCCGCGATCTTGTACTCGTCAGGCAGCGAACCCCAGCGGGTCTTCACGTACACGTTCTCCCCACCGATCGGGTTGGCGGAGCCGTGCTTGATCATCGTGGTGGTGAGCCCACCGGCGAGCTGGCGATAGAACCAGATGTTGTTGTGCGTGACGACATCGCCCATCTGTACTTCCGGCACGATGGCGAAGCCGCTCTCGTTCACGTCGCTCACCCCGGAATGGGTGTGCGGGTCAATGAGGCCCGGGGTGACATGTTTGCCCGTCGCGTCGATCTCCATCGCGCCGGCGGGTGCGGTGAGCTTCTGGCCCACGCGCACCACCTTGCCAGCCTGCACGAGCAGGTCGGCGTTCTGCAGTCGGCCCTGCGACCCCTGCGTCCACACCGTGGCGTTGCGCACCACCACGGCCGCGGGCTGCGGCGGGGCGGCCGTGCGCCCGAACTCCATGGAGGGGCGCATGAACGGCAGGTCGAGCTTGGGAACCCGGGTCGCCACGGCACCCCGGGCCGGACCCTCGTACGCCTCCGTCCGCGTGCCGCGATAGGTGGCGTCCGTCCCGTTAGGCAGCGAGACCCAGCCGAAGAACTCCTGGTCGCGCACCGAGCCGGCGAGCA
>JAEUJK010000673.1 GCA_016794735.1 Gemmatimonadota bacterium
TAGGCCCAGTCGCGCATCGGCTCCCCGTGCCCCGGCATGATGACGGTCGCTGGCAGGGCGCGCAGTCGCTCGAGGGTGGTTGTCCACGCGAGCGGAAATGAACCGAACGCAAACGGAACCGGCGCAACGACCAGGTCCCCTGTGGCCAGCACGCCCTCCTTTGGCAGGTGCACGACCACGTCGCCCCGGGTGTTGCCGTAGCCCAGGTACCGCACGACGATCGGTCGCGTGCCGCGCCTCAGGACGAGGCTGTCCCCGAACGTGAGCGTGGGAGGAATCGGTTCGAAACTCGACGCCTCGGCGATGAAGTAGGCCATCGCGTCGATCGTCGACTGGGCCTGTTCTCGTTCCGCCGCTGACAATGCAGCACCATCGGAGCGTGTCCCCCGGGCGAGCATGCCACGCAGTCGCGCGATCTCGTCCGGATAGTCCTTCGACACGTTGCGACGGAAACTCACCACATCGTCGTCCAGGATGTCCTGGTAGGTGTTCACATGGGCCACGAACTCGACATCGGGCCACGCACGACGGTACTCGATGTTCCCGGTGTGATGATCGCTGTGGAAGTGCGTGATGATCACGTACCGCACCGGATTGGCCGTGAGCTTGCGAATCTCGCGGATCACCTCGCGCGTCGACTGCGGGGTGATGTTGCCGTCGACGACGACCACGTCCCTGTCATTGATGATCACGAGCGTGTTGGCATCCGACGGATCCCGTGGCCGTGTGGTGCGCACGATCGCGTACACGCTGTCGGCCAGCCGCTCGGTACGAAGCCCGGCCATTTGTGCGCCGAGTGGCGGCGCGCCGGCCGCGAGGGCCATCACCAGGCAGGCAAGATTGCGGCGCCACGAGACACAGACCCAACCCATCTCGATCATCCAGGAGCGAAGGAGCACGAACGATCGGCCGTGGCGTATCGGTCCGCTTGAACGATTGTGAGCGCGTTGAGGGCAAGAACGTTCTCGTCCGCGTGGCGCCGCGACCCCATCGTGTGGGACCCACCGCTGTCGGCGCCGATGACATCCGCGCTCGACACGGGGGACGCGTTCCGCCGATCCTCCCGCTGCCCCTGCGATGATCAACCGACGCACGTTCCTTCACGGCGGACTTCTCGCCGTCGCCTCCTGCGCGGTTACCGGGCCGCAACCCGGCGGGCGACACCGACTCCGCGCGCGCCCCGGTGTGGTCACCGAGACGCCGCTCGATCCCGGTCGCTTCGGAACCGTGGTCGGTGCGACCGTGGTCGATGGCTACCTCCCCATCTCCACGCGCTCCGGCCCCATTCCCTGCTTTGTCTTCCTCCACGGCGCCCTGCGCAACGTGCCCGCGTACGTGCAGGCGCTTCGCCCCGCACTCGATGAAACCGGGGTACTGATGGTCGCGCCACACGCCAACGACAACACGTGGGACCTGTTGTACGGCGGCTATGGGCAGGATGTCACTGGCATCGATGCCGTCCTGTCGTGGGTGTTCAAGCGAGTGCACGTCGATCGCGCACGCGTGTGCCTCGCGGGCTTTTCGGACGGCGCCACCTACACCCTCGCGCTGGGTCGCGCCAACGGCGACCTCTTTACGCGGCTCGCCGCCTTTTCACCTGGCGGGCTGCTCGACACACCGGTCACGGGTCGGCCACCGGTGCACGTGGTGCATGGGACGACCGATGAGATCCTCCCGTACAGTGTGTCGCGGGACGTCGTGGTCCCCAGGCTCCGGGCTGAGGGGTATCCGGTCACGTTCCAGTCGTTTGATGGCGGACACGGCGTCCCGGTCTCGATTGCCGCGGAGTACCTGCGCGGGCTGTAGGCCCTTTCAGGTTCGCGCCCGAGCAGCGGGGCGTACACTATCGACGGCGGCGAAGCCGCCCACGGCGCG
>JAEUJK010000698.1 GCA_016794735.1 Gemmatimonadota bacterium
CGGTGCGGCCCTGCCAACGGCTGCGGCGCGAACGGTTCGCCGCCCCTTGCCGCCGACCCGGTGATCCGCATTCCTTGCCACGCGCATGCGCGACGACACCGACCTCGACGCAGAACTCGACGACTCCTGGCGACGACCGCCGGGGATCTTCGTGATCGCGGAGGTCGAGGGCGCACTTGGCGCGCGGATCCACGAGATCCAGCGGCGGGTCGATCCCAAGCTCGCGCGCAGCTTGCCGCCGCACATCACCCTCGTGGGATCCTCGGGGATCGGGCCGTACGAAGCGACGCACACTGCCGTGGAGCTGCGCGAGCGCCTCGGCCCCATCTGCGCCTCCACGCCGCCGCTCGTGCTGCCCTTCGATCCGCCGCATCGCTTTCCGCAAACCGAGATCGTCGTCCTGCCACTGCGACCACACGGTGCCTTGCGCGTGCTCCACGATCGACTGGCGACCTGCGGCCTTCGCGCGTCGCGCGCGCGCCATGCCTTCACGCCGCACGTGACGCTCACGTTCTTCAAGACGCTGACCCGCGAGGTGGAACGCGAGCTGCTCGGGCTGCGGCTCGAGGAACCGCTCGTGATCAGCCACCTGCGCTGCTCCCTCACCGATGAGCCCATGCCGCCCCGCACGCTCCTCGAACTGCCATTGACCGGCCGTGACGCCTGACGAGATTCGCGCCGCCTTTGCCCACGACGCCTCACGCGACGTGGCCCATCGCGTGGTGGACCTCGCGGTGGAGTTCCTCGAGTCCGCGGCGCGCGGCGAGGGACCGGTATCCACGGCCCTCCCCCCGGAGGTCATTCGTGAGCGATTCGCCGAGCCTGCGCCGGAGTCCCCGCGTCCGCTCGACGAGGTGCTGGCTCGCGTGCAGCGCGACATCCTCGCGGACGCGAATCGCCTGTCGCATCCGATGTACCTCGGTCACCAGGTATCGGCACCCCTCCCGTTAGGCGCCTGGGTGGATGCCATCGCGGCCAGCCTCAACAACTCGCAGGCGGTCAACGAGATGTCGCCCACGCTCTCGCACGTGGAACGCCGCGTGGTCCGCTGGATGTGCGACGCGATCGGGTGGGGCACACCGGCCGGCGGCACCTTCACCTCGGGCGGCACCGAGGCGTCGTTCACTGCGATGATGGCGGCGCGCGCACACCTCATGCCTGACGCCTGGGTGGAGGGCGTGGGTGACCATCCACCCGTCATCATCTGCGGCGAACACACACACTACGCCGTCTCGCGCACGGCTGGCCAGCTCGGGCTTGGCGTACGCCAGGTCGTGACCGTGCCGTCCGTGGGATACTCGATGTCGGTGGATGCGCTCCGTTCCACACTGGAGCGGTGTCGCGCGGACGGGCGACGCGTGATGGCCGTTGTTGCCACTGCGGGACAAACGGCCACGGGCGCCTTCGACGATCTCGCGGGTGTGGCAGACGCGTGCGAGTCACACGGCGTGTGGATGCATGTGGACGGCGCCCATGGCGCGTCCGCGCTCCTCTCCCCTCGACACCGGTTCCGTCTCGCCGGCATCGAACGCGCGCACTCCGTCGCATGGGATCCGCACAAGATGATGCTCCTCCCGATCTCGGCCGGCGCCGTGCTCGTGCGTGAAGAGCGATGGCTCGATGCGGCGTATGCGCAGAAGGCGCCGTACCTCTTCCAGGAAGGGGCCGTCAACTGGAACATCGGCCCGCGGTCGTTCCAGTGCTCGCGCCGCGGCGACGTCCTCAAGGTGTGGGTCGCATGGCAGCGGTATGGCACGCGTGGGTTCGCCGCGATGTACGACCTCCTCTGCGACCTGACGCGCACGCTGCACGACCTGCTCGTCGGCCATCCGCACTTCGAGGTATTGCACGAACCCCAGTGCAACATCCTGTGCTTCCGATGGACCGGACCCTCCAAAACAGCAACGGCGGAGATTGACCGGCTCAACGCCGTCGTGCGCGAGCGCTACAACCAGTCAGGCGCGGGCTGGATCACGTCCACGATGCTCGGCGGTCGTCCGGTGCTGCGCGTGACGATCCAGAACCCCCGAACGACGGACGAACACCTCGCCCGGCTGGTGGCCGGCCTGGATCAGGTTGCGGCTCAGGCGTCCGCCGAAAGGCCGTGACCGCCGAGCACGCGCACCTCGCGATGTTCGCCGAATCCATGAATGAGGGGCCGACCGCGACTGATCGCGTCCTTGACGCTGGGGAGTTGTAGCGAGGCCCGATGCGCTTCTGGCGTGTCCCACACCTCGGTGATCCAGAGCGTGTCGTCGTCCTTGGGATCCTCGGCCACGACATAGGAGCGACACCCGGGCATGCCGCCGATGCCTTCGAGCAGGATGGCGGCGAGCTCGCGGCGCTTGCCCGGGACGGCGGTGAAGGAGCCGATGAGTCCGAACATGACGGTCAGGTGAGTGGTGAGTCGCAAGATGGCGGTGGCGTCCGTTGCCCAGCAATGGGCCTTGCCCCCGGCCACGTCCGGGCGGAAGATGTGGCAACGACCAGATGGAGTCCTGGATGTCGCCAGTCCGGCGCAAGAAGAAGGTTGCTGCTGAAGCCGCCAGCCGTGGCCTGGATGCGCGTCGGCTCGCGGGGGCTGCGCCACCAGCAAGCATCACGACCCTGGCCGAGCGCGTCGAGGAGGATGGAGGCAGTGTCCTCGCGACCTATCGCGACCCACTCGGCTCCAACTGGCAATTGCTGGCCGCGTTGCCGCTGGATCGCGTGGAGCCCACGCCATACCAACGCAACCTCTCCGAGACCCACGTCGAACGCCTGGTGAAGGCGATCGAGAAGGTGGGTCGCTTCCTGGACCCGATCGTCGCGGTACCGGCGGCCGAGGGGAAGTACTGGTCGCCGAACGGCTATCACCGGTTGTCGGCACTGCGGCAGCTCGGGGCGAAGGCGATCGTCGCGTTGGTTGTCCCCGATCCCGAGGTCGCCCACCGGATCCTCGCGCTCAACACCGAGAAGGCGCACAACCTGCGCGAACGCGCGATGGAGGTGGCACGCCTCGCCGAGGGGCTTGCGGCGCTCGACGATCGGCCCGAGCGCGAGTTCGAGCTGGAATTCGAGGAGCCGTCGCTGGTGACCCTCGGCTTCTGCTACCTGGAGAACGGCCGTTTCTCCGGCGGGGTGTACCACCCGGTGCTCAAGAAGTGCGAACGCTTCTCATCGGCCAAGCTGCCGAACGCCGTCGCGATGCGCCGCGAGCACGCGTTGAAGCTGCTCGAGTTGAATGAGGCGGTGAACGCGGCGGTGGCGGCACTCAAGGCCCGCGGGCTGGAAAGCCCCTACCTCAAGGCGTTCGTGGTTGCACGCATCAACCCGCTGCGGTTCTCCAAGGGACGCACGGCCCACGACTTCGACGAGACGATCGACAAGATGATCGGCAGCGCCAAGCGCTTCGACGCGTCGAAGATCCGCGCGGACCAGGTCGCCCGTTCGGGCGGGGCACCGAGCGAGGGCGAGTAACGCAGCGTCGCCGGGCCGCGCTCGATACGCACGAGGCCCGGTGGCGATGCCCAGTGTTGCCGACGCCTGCGTGATCGCGTTACTGC
>JAEUJK010000717.1 GCA_016794735.1 Gemmatimonadota bacterium
AGCGCCGTGCACTGAAGTTCAGCGCCCAGATCTGGTTGTCGCCCGAGGTGAGGGCGAAGGTGTTGTTGTAGCGATACGACGTCGGGACCCCGGCGATCGTCGAGGCCGCGGCGGCGAACTGCCCGAGGTGCACCTGCGTCCTTGCCTTCCCGATCAACGCCGCGTTGCGCACGGCGACCGACGCGGCATCGGTCCCGGTGGCCAACGTCAGCGCGGTGTCGAAGTGCGCGACCGCGAGGGTGAACACTTCCTGGTTCGACTTGCCCGCGCTGTAGATGATCTCGCCGGTCGACGCGTCGCTGAGCGGCGTGCCGTTGCAGAAGTTCTCGGCCAGCATCATCTCGGCCATGCCGATGACGAACCAGAGTTCGCCACGGTTGGCCGCGGGGTTGGGCTTGAGCTTCTCCAGGAAGCCGATGGACTCGCGAGCATTGGTGCGCGCGCGATAGATCTCGCGCAGCATCCCCTGCACGTTGCCGTTGTTCTCCTGGACGATGCGTTGGTCGGTCTCGTTGCGCTGCAGGAAGGTGTCGCCGGACTTCCACTCGTCGGCCAGGAGGCCGCCGAGCATCCACGCGCCTTCCCCACCGCCGGTGATGTTGCGGAACCGGCCGAGGGCGCCGATGCGGGTGGCATCGGCGGCCTCAGGGGTGCTGACCGTGGACGGCTGGATGATGTCCGGATCCTCGGCCTCGAGGAGCGTATCGGTCACGCTCGAGCAGGCGAGGAGGGAAACGGCGACACCAGCGGCGAGCGTTCCGCGCAGGATCGGAATATTCCGAAGCATGTGGGTTCTCACTGTTGGTGGTTAGTAGCGGAGGTTGACGCGGAGCGTGAAGTACCGCGGCGGGCCGGCGGTGAGCAGCGTGGCCTGGGTGTCGCCCTGGCTGTAGTTCTGCTCGGGGTCGACGCCCGTCCAGTCCGACCAGACGGCGAGGTTGCGCACCGCACCGACGACGGTGGCGCCGCGGGCGCGGGCGATGGTCCGGGCCCAGCGATCCGGCACGGTGAAGGTGCCGCTGAGCTCGCGGAAGCGGATGAAGCTGTTGTCCTCGATGTAGCCGTCGAGCGTGGTGACCGGCGTCTTGAACCGCTGGGCCACGGCCCGCGCCTGACGATACAGCGGCGGGTTGAGGGTCGAGGTCTCGAGGCACGACACCGCCTGCTGGCAGAGGAACTGCTGCTCGGAGTTCAGGACCTTGAACCCGCTCTTGTGGTCGACGAGCCCCTGGATGCGGAGGCGGCGATTGAAGAGGTCGATGCCGTTGATGATCGACAGCTCGAGGCGGGGCTGCGAGTAGCCGCGGAAGATGGCGCTGTCCGCGACGGTGATCTCGGCCGGCACGATGATCCCATCGCCGTTGGCGTCGGCGTAGGTGAACGGACGCTGCCAGTAGCCGTTGAGCGGATAGCCCGGGCGCTGCTGGATCGTGTTGCCGATGATCGGCGGGATCGGCTTGCCCTGCGCGTCGTTGCCGAGCGTCACGAGTTCGTTGGAGTTGTGCGACCCGTTGAACGTGACGTCCCACGAGATGTTGCGGCGATTGAGCAGCTGTGCCGTGATGAGCGCCTCGTAGCCCCAGTTGCGGACGGAGCCGAGGTTCTTCAGCACGGTCGCGGACGACGACCCAGCCGACGGCGCGATGACCTGGCTGATGAGGGCGTCCTGCGAGGTCTTGCGGTAGTACGTGAATTCGAAGTTGATGCGCTCGGAGAAGAGGCGCGAGTCGAACCCGGCCTCGATTTCCTGGGACCGTTCCGGCTTGAGGTCGAGGTTGCCGAGCGCTGCCGAACGGAGGCCGGCCACTTCGGCCGACGCGATGTTCGTCGAGACGACGCCAAAGGTGCGCAGCGCGTCGTTCGGGCCCGGCTGCACGCCCGAGGAACCCACGGCGCCGCGGAGACGGAACTGGCTCAGCCAGCTCATCTTCGGGCAGAAGCTCTCGTCCGACATCACCCACGAGATGGCGCCCTTCGGGTAGAAGACGCGCTGGAAGTTCGTACCGAATGCGGAGTTCTGGTCGGTGCGGACCGCGGCGGTCAGGAAGAGCCGGTCATTCAGGGCCACCTGCTCCT
>JAEUJK010000719.1 GCA_016794735.1 Gemmatimonadota bacterium
CATGGGGCCGTCGGACGCACCGAAGTCCACCGTGCCCTCGGACAACTGCTTGATGCCGGCGCCGGATCCCACGGAGCCGTAGTTGATCTTGACCCCGGTCTGCTCCGCGTAGTTGGAGAACCACTTGAGGTAGATCGGGTAAGGGAAGGTCGCGCCCGCACCGTTGAGGTCGATCGAGGTGGAGGACGCGGTCACCGCGGCCGTGTCGGCCGGGGACTTTTCGCCGCCACCACAGGCGACGAGGATGGCGAGCGAAGCAGCAACGGGGAGCGCGGCAGCGAACCGTGCGTTCACGAGTGATTCTCCGGATGGGTGATGGTGCGCCCTGAAGATCGCCGACCGGGGGTGTTACACAGATCGGCGGTGTGTAACGGCATCGTCACAGATGGCCGGGACGCAATGGGCCGCCGCCAGGGATGGCGGCGGCCCGTCGTGCGTTCGGGGAGGTGCTTACTTCTGGGCGTAGGTCGTCCAGCCCTGCCACCACTTGGCACCACCAGGTGCCGCGGCACCGAGGTACGCCGTGCCGGCTACCGCGGTGCCGGCGGCGGTGGAGAGCTTCCCGGTGAAGGCGTTCAGGCCACCCGTGGCCAGGGCTGAGCCCGCCGCCGGGGTCCAGTCGAAGGCACTCACCGGCGTGGCATCGGTGATGGTCGCCGGGAAGGCCGTGAAGAGGGCGGCCGTGGTGCTGGCCGAGGCCACAAGCGCGTTGGTCGGCAGGTCAAAGCTGAACCGACCGGTACCCGCCTCGAAGTTCGTCGAGGACTGCACGATCGAGACGTTGCGAAGGGCGAGGTCGGCGGTGGCGAGGTCCGGGGTGACGGTGGCGCCCGCGCGATTGAACGTGGCCTGGTCGCGCACGGAAACCGCGGCGCGCGGCCACTTCGCGAGCAGGCCGTTCACGTAGTAGCCGCCGGTGCCGCGACGCAGGACCATCCCGATGCCGCCCGAGCTGCCGGAGCCTGCGTTGATGTCCCCCGTGCCGATGAGGGTGAAGTTCGCGACCACCGGCGTGGTCATCGGGTTGGAATCGAATCCGTTCACGCAGCCGGCGCCGTCGCAGCCGTCATTCTCGATGCCCTGCGGATCGGACGCGACATTCTGGCCCGGCAGCGGGTTGATGTTCACGGTTGCCGTCTGCATGCCAAGCACGAATTGCAGGCGACCGCGGAACCCCTCGGACATGTCGAAGTGGTCGTCCCCCGTTTCGTAGGAGACGAGGTGGGTGGCGGTCACCGTGCCGCCGAACCACTCGAAGGCGTCGTCGAGTCCGTAGAGGGCCTGCAGGTACGAGAGTCGCGTCCCGCTGCCGACGGCGGCGAAGGTGAACGAGTTGAGTTCCTGGTTGGCGCGAGGCGCAAAGCCGGCAAATTCCACCCGCACGTAACGCAGCTCCCCGCTGTCGTCGGCGTCATTCGTGCCGCCGCCGTAGGTGAGCGTGTAGTTCTTTCCGCTTTGGACGGTGGTGCCATCGGTGCCGGTGCCTTCCACCTCGGGGTTCGCGCCCGTCTTGTTGGTGGTGGCGTTGCCGATGATGATCAGGCCGCCCCAGTCACCGGCACGCCGCTGGCCGACGGCCTTGGACGAGGTCATCACGATCGGCGCATCCGCGCGCCCGACGGCCAGGATCTTCGCGCCGCGCAGGATGAACAGGGCGGACTGCTCATTGCCCTTGATGATGGTGCCCGGCTGGATGGTGAGCGTCGCACCAGAGGTGACGTGGATGAAGCCCGCCAGGGTGTAGGCGGTGTCGGCGTACCAGGTCGTGTTGGTCGTGATGTCGCCCGTGATGGTCTTGGTGAAGGCACCGAACGCCAGGGTCGACGTGGAGGTCTCGCCGGATGGGGCGCTGGAGAGCCCGCTCTTCACGGCGAGCACGCGATACCGATACAGCGTCTGCGGCTTGAGCCCGGTGTCGTCATAGGTCACCGTGCCGGCCGTGAGCGGGGCGGTCACGGTGCCAGCAAGGGCGAACGCCCCCGCCGCCCCTTCCGCACGCTCGATGGTGTACGAGGCGATGCCGGAGGCACTCGGGAAGGTGACGCGAATGGTGGTGGATCCGGTGGCACTGACCTGCACGCCGAGAGGAGCGGCCGGGGCGACGGGTCCACTGGGGTCGTCGCTGCCGCACGCGGCGCTGAGGACGGCAAGGGTGAGGAGCGGGATCAATCGGGTGATACGCATGGGGCAGGCACCGGTAATGGGCGATGGGGCCGGGAAAGAAGAGCGGCCGGTCCCGTGGGGGCCGGCCGCCGAAAGAAGCCAAAGCGAGAAAACAGGACGGTGTCGGACCGGTCACGAACCGGTCACGACGCACGCGTCACGGGCGCCACTGCAGCCCCAGCTGGAAGACACGTCCCTGGCGATACGACTCGCGGGTCACCGTGCCCTGCTGCATGTCGAACGGGGCGTCGAGCAGGTTGCGCGCGTCCACGCGGGCCTGCACGCCGCGCAGCAACGGGAAGCGAAGGGAGAGGTCCACGAGGTTCCGCGGCATGATGACGATGTCGGGCAGCGGCTGGTCGCCGGCGGCGTCGATGCGTTCGCCCGTCCGGTTGAAGAGCGCGGTGGCGCTGGTGGCCCCCGAGGTCGAGGTCCAGGTGAGCCCGGTGTTGAGGACGTACGGCGCCTGGCCCACCATCGCCCGGTCCGCGTTGGTGGCGGCGAGCTGTTGGGCCCCCAGGCGGATGTTGCTCGTCATCAGGGTGAGGTTGGAGAACGCCACCAGGGAACGAAACGCGTCGCCGAAGATGCCGAGCTGCTTGCGGGCTTCCAGCTCCACGCCGTAGTTGGTCGCCGCATCGGCGTTGACGTAGACGATGGTGCGGTTCGCCGAGTTGCCGGCGCGGTAGGCCCGTTCGATGGGGTCGTCGAAGCGCTTGCCGAACACGCCGATGCTGAAGGCCTCGGCCTCCGTCGGGTACCATTCCCACCGCACGTCCCCGTTGACAATGCGCGTGCGCTGGAGGTCCGGGTTGCCCTGCACGTCATCGGCGTTGAGCACGTCGCGCGTGGCGACGGGGGACAACTCGCGGTACTCCGGGCGCGCCAGCGTCTGGGACACCGACACGCGGATCGTCTGGAAGTCCGAGAGACGGATGTTGAACGCGGCCGACGGGAGGAGGTCGTTCCAGCGGTTGTTCACGGTGACCGGGGCACCGAGCGTCGACCGGGCATTCAGCGTGACCTCGTCGGACTCGAAGCGGGCACCGCCGATGAAGCGCACGCGGTCGCTCAACCCAAACTCGATCATGCCGAATCCCGCCGCGAGCCCGTCGCGGGCGCTGTAGTTGCCGCCCTGGCTCAGGGCCACCACTTCCCAGAAGTTGCTCCGGTCGCCGAACCTGCCGTCGAAGATCTGCTCGGGGAGCAGGGCGCGTTCGGACTGCGTGGCGCGCGGCGCGCTCACGCTGAACGAGAAGGTGCCGGCGTCGCGCTCCGTGCTGCGATACAGGCCGCCGACCTTCACGCTGTGTTGGCGCCCGCCGGTGCTGAACGAGTACTGGTAGCTGCCCCGCGCCTCGCGCGAGGACTCGCTGAGGTTGCCGAAGGTGCGCACGGCCCCGCCGTTGCCCGTGCTGAACCAGCGCAGCGTCTCACCACCACTCGTGCCCGGCTCGATGATGGAGATGAACTCCGCGCGATCCGGCTCGTCGCGCGTGACGGCCGACGAGGTGAGCGCCCACTCGGCGCGATGTTTCTCTCCGAACTGGTGCTCGGCGGCCAGCTGGTTCGAGCGAATGGAGCGCTCGACGTACTGGTTCTTCTCGATCTGCACGTCGACGCCATCCGACTCGAACTGGCCGCGCTCGCGGCGCGCCTCGTTGTCGGCCGTGCGGTTGAAGGTGTTGTTGAGCGAGAGACGGGTGTGGCCCCCGAGGAGCGTGCTGAAGTTCGCGATGCCACCCCAGAGGATCCCCTGGTTCCCCGTCTCACCGGTGAACTTGTTGAACTCGATTGTCTCGCCGGGTCGTGATCCCCGGTTGGCGAGCGCGCGCGTCTGGTTGCTCCGCACGTCCTGCGTGGTCGAGTAGGTGCCAGAGACCAGGTATCCAATCCGCTGGCCGAAGACCGGGTCGTTGCCGCCGATGGAGAGCGTGGTGGATGCGTTCGGGAGGCCGCCGGCCAGTTCGGTGCTCCACGCGTTCCGCATCGACTGCACGAGCGCCCGCTTGTCGCCGTCATTGAGCGAGGGGAATCCGAGGTCGCTGTAGGCCTTGAGCAGCGTTGGGATGTTCCGGCTGGAGGAGACCAGGGCGAGTTGCTCTCCACCCACGGAGAACGCACGCCGGACGTCGCCGCCGAAGGCCGATCCGTTGGCGCCCATCGTGGCCGAGACGGTCACGCTGCGGCGCGCGGGGAATTCGCGGGTCTTGATGTCTACCTGTGCCCCCGAGAAGTCACCCTGCTGGTCCGGGGTGAAGGTCTTCTGGGTCGTGATGGTCTGCAGGAGTCCGGCGGGGAAGAGATCGAGCGGGACGATGCGCTTCTCGGGCTCTGGGCTGGGGATCCGCGTGCCGTTGAGCTGCGCGGTGGTGTAGCGCTCACCCAGGCCACGGACAAACACATACTTGCCGCCGGTGATCGTCACGCCGCTGACGCGTTGCACGGCCTGCGCGGCATCCGAGTCCGGACTGCGCGAGATCTGCTCTGCCGTGATGGCGTTGACCACCCCGGTGGCAATGCGCTGCGCGTCCAGCGCCTCATTCACGGAGCCGCGTTCGGCGGACGCGGTGACCACCTGCGCACTCAGGGTGATGGTAGCCGCATCGAGGGTGACGTTCTGCTCGAGGGTCTTGCCGGCGTCGAGGAGGATGCCGGTGACGCTCTTCGGTTGGAAGCCGAGTCGTCGCAGCTGGATGGTGATCGGGCCCGCGGGCACGTTGACGAGCGTGTAGCGCCCGTCCACGCCCGATTGGGCGCCTAACGTGGTGCCGACGACCTGGATCCCGACATCGGGAAGGCCCTGGCCGCTGGCGGCATCGATCACGCGGCCAACGATGCGGCCGGTATTCGGAGGGGCACCCTGCGCGCCGAGCGACGCGCTGAAGACGCCAAGGAGGAACGCTGAACGGCCGAGGAAGCGAATGGCCCGAAGGGACGACATGCAGGATCTCACGGTTGGGGCGGATAGCCGACGCTAGCGTGCGCGGGTTACCGCAGCATCGTGACAATGCCGCAGCCGCGTCTCGGTCGTCCCACGGAAGTGCAACGGACGTGTCACGGCCCGTTGCACGATCCCCCGGTTGTGTCACGGCGTGGGGCGCCGGAAGGGCGCCGCAGGACGC
>JAEUJK010000731.1 GCA_016794735.1 Gemmatimonadota bacterium
TAGGGGACGGTCAGCGTGGTGTGGCCCGGCCGCAGGTCTGATGAAAGGTCGACGACCCTCGCGCCATGCTCCTGGGCACGTTCAACCCAGGTGGCGGAGGCGCCGTGCGGGAGCGCGCTGAAGATCAGTTCCGCGCTCCGCAGGGGCGCGTCATCTGTAGCAATGAAGCGGACTTCCGTGCCACCGACACTCAAACGTTCCCCGCGCTGGGCGTTCGCGGTCGCGAACTCCAGGCCGAAGTGCGGGTGACGGGCAATGAGCTGACAAAGCTCGCGTCCGGCGTATCCACTCGCGCCAAAGACGCCAACGGGAATCTTATGCACGCACAATGCATATTATTGCACGGCCCGATTGTCAAGGTTTTCCCTGACCGCGGACGGCCGCCTGGTGCGCAGCCGTGACGATTCCGGGCGCCTACCGCGCAGGCCAGTCCGGGCGTATCGTCCCGGCCGCGACCGTCCCTTCGCCTCACTCCCATCGTGACCAAACGATCCCGTCAGCAGACCATTCGCGAGTTGATCGCGAACAAGGTCGTCGGTTCCCAGGAGGATCTCCGCGTACTCCTGCGCGAAGCCGGATGGGATGTCACGCAATCGACCCTCTCCAGGGACCTGCGTGAACTGCGCATCGCGCGGTTGCCCACGCCCGAGGGACCGCGGTACGTCACCCCGGAGACGTTGGGCGCCGACAACGGCGACCGGACTCTCGTCGAGGAAGTCCTGCCGCAGTTCTTTTCGTCCGTCGACGGCGTCGGCGAGTTGCTCGTGCTCAAGACCATCTACGGCGGGGCCCAACCGGTGGCCGAGGCGATCGATGACGCCGGTTGGGATGAGGTGATTGGCACCATTGGCGGCGAGAACACCATCCTCATCGTGTGTCGCTCGAGCAATGCGCGCGAAACGGTCGCCAACCGGCTGCGACGTATCGCCGACGCCTGAGGACGCCGTCCGGTTGACTCGCGGGGTGCACGTGGTAGATTATGCAGCCGTTCTGAATACCTATTCCGTCTGGGAGCATCAACATGCGTAAGATTGCGCTCGCCTATTCCGGCGGGCTTGATACGTCGGTCATTGTCCCGTGGCTCAAGGAGCACTACGACGCCAAGGTGGTCTGCGTCGCCGCCGACGTCGGCCAGGGCGTCGATGAGCTCCGCGGTGTGAAGGAGAAGGCCCTCGCCTCCGGCGCCGACGAGTGCTACGTCGAGGATATGCGCCGCGAGTTCGTCGAGGACTTCTGCTACCCGACGCTGCGGGCCGGCGCGATCTACAATCGCAAGTACCTGCTGGGCACCTCCATCGCCCGCCCGATCATCGCCAAGCGGCAGGTGGATGTGGCGCGAGCGACCGGGTGCGATGCCCTGTCCCACGGCTGCACCGGCAAGGGCAACGACCAGGTCCGCTTTGAGCTGACCTACATGGCGTTTGCCCCGGAACTCCCCGTCATCGCCCCGTGGCGTGAAGCGGCGTGGAAGATCCGTTCGCGCGAGGACGCCCTGAAGTACGCCGCGGCGCACAACGTCCCCGTGGCGGCGAGCGCGACGAAGATCTATTCGCGCGACCGCAACCTGTGGCACATCTCGCACGAGGGTGGCGTGCTCGAGGATCCGGGACAGGGGCCGCCCAAGGACCTGTTCCTCCTCACGACCGACCCGGCCGATGCGCCGAACACCCCGGAAGTCGTCACGATCGGCTTCGAGCAGGGAACCCCGGTGAGCGTGAACGGCGTGGCGCTCGACCCGGTGGCCTTGCTGACGCTCCTCAATGAAGTGGCCGGGCGCCATGGCGTGGGCCGCGCGGACATCGTCGAGGATCGCCTCATCGGCATGAAGTCGCGCGGCGTGTACGAGACCCCCGGTGGCACCCTGCTCTACCAGGCGCTGTCGGAACTCGAGATGCTCGTCCTCGACCGTCGCACCATCGCCGCGAAGGATGCCATCTCGCCGCGCTACGCCGACCTGGTGTACGAAGGCCGGTGGTGGACGACGGAGAAGAAGGCCTACGACGCGTTCGTCAACGTGGTGCAGTCGCGCGTGACGGGCACGATCGGGCTCTCGCTGTTCAAGGGCACGTCGTCGATCGTGTCGCGCCAGAGCGACCACGCACTCTACGACGAGGCGTTCGTCACCTTCGGTGAGGACGACGTGTACCAGCAGAGCGATGCGGCGGGCTTCATCCGCCTCTTCGGGCTGCCGCAGCGCGTGCGCGCGCTGAAGGACAAGCGCTTGATCGCCGAGGGCAAGCTCGAGGCGCCGAGCGAATCGACGCTCGAACTGGCCTGAACGACGTGAGCGCCGATCACACGACGAGGACGCCGGGAGAACCGGCGTCCTCGCATCGCCTCTGGGGTGGACGGTTCGGGGCCCAGACCGCCGCCGCCCTCGACGCCGTCAACAAGTCCATCGGCGTCGACTATCGCCTGTGGCCGCACGACGTGAAGCTGTCGCAGGCGTGGGCGCGCGG
>JAEUJK010000738.1 GCA_016794735.1 Gemmatimonadota bacterium
AGCGTGAGGGACGTGCGCATGACCATATGGTTCAGGAGAAGTGGAAAGCTACGGCACGGACGCGACGGGCGAACAGCGGCGCGCGGTCGGCAGAGCGCGCACGGCGCGGGCGGCTCTCCTGTTGAGCACCGCACCCCCGCCACATATTCGCCAACATCCCGACCCCGTGCCGACCCGGCAAGGGGATCACCCGTGGACGACCGGTCGCCCGACGTCCGTCGTTGCGCGCGTGCTGCGGATCTCGAACCATCCTTCGCCCCGCGGATCATGATGCGTACCGCTACGCGTCTCGCCGTCCTCGCTGCCCTCGCCCTCCACGGCTGCACCAAGCCTGTCACGTACGACCTCGTCGTGGCGGGCGGTCGGGTGATGGACCCGGCGACATCCACCGACGCGGTGCGACATCTCGGGATCATCGGCGACTCCATCGCCATCGTGTCCGCCGAGCCGCTGGCAGGGCGCGACACGGTTGATGCGACGGGGCTCGTGGTGGCCCCGGGGTTCATTGACTTGCACGCGCACGGCCAGACGACCGGCGACATGCAGGTCCAGGCGCGCGACGGCGTCACCACCGCCCTCGACATGGAAGCCGGGGCATCACCCGTCGCTTCGTGGTACCAGTCGATGGAGGGCAAGGCACCGCTCAACTTCGGCGCATCCGCCGGACATCGCCCGGCGCGTTTTGGCGTCTTCCACCCCGGCGTTGCCATCGGGCATGGGTCCACCAATCCGGGGCCCATCGTCGCACTCGGCCCTCAGCCGGCCGGGGCCAATCAACCCGCCACACCAGAACAGATCGCGCAGCTCGAGGCCGTCCTGACCCAGGGGCTCGCCGAAGGAGGGTTGGGGTTGGGATTCGGGATCAACTATTCCCCGGGTGCGACCCGTGAGGAGATCGAGCGGCTCTTTGCCGTGGCCGCGCGACATCGCGTCCCCGCGTTCGTCCACACGCGCGCGTTTGGTGTCGCCCCGATTCGCGAGGTGGTGGAGATCGCCGCCAAGGTCGGGGCGTCCCTGCACGTGGTGCACGTGAACAGCTCGTCGTTAGGCGACCTGCCCCTCTCCCTGGCCCTGCTCGACTCGGCGCGTGCCGCCGGGATGGATGTGACCACCGAGGCCTATCCCTACACCGCCGGCTCGACGCGACTCGAGTCCGCGATGTTCAACCCGGGATGGCAGGCCAACCTCCAGGTGGACTACGGCGACATCGCGTGGCCACTGACAGGCGAGCGGCTCACGGCGACCACCTTCGCGAAGTACCGCAGGCAGGGTGGATGGGTGGTCATTCATATGATGAAGGAGGAGAATGTGGAGCGCGCGATCGCGCACCCGGGGGTGATGATCGCCAGCGATGGCGTGCCGTTCATCAACGGCACCGGGCATCCGCGCGGCGCGGGCACCTATGCGCGCATCCTCGGGCATTACGTGCGTGAGCGACAGCTCCTTTCGCTGATGGACGCCCTGGCCAAGATGACCATCCTGCCTGCGCGTCGGCTCGAGTCGTTTGTCCCGGAGATGGCCAGGCGCGGGCGGATCGCTCCCGGTGCCTTCGCCGATCTCACGATGTTCGATGCAGCCACGGTCCGCGATCGTTCGACATTCATGGAGCCCATGCTGACGTCGACCGGCATCCCGCACGTCCTGGTCAACGGCACGTTCGTCGTGCGGAACGGGGAGCTCGTGGAGTCGGCGCGACCGGGACGTCCGGTGCGCTCGACCCTGCGGACCCCCTAGTCACGGCCACAGAGGGGGCGAATCCCGCACGACGTGGGCATCGTACCTCCTCCATCCCCCTCTCGACGCGACTCGCATGCCTCGTTTCTCCGCCGTCCTGCTGACCTCCCTTGCGACGGCCGCGTGCGCGTCGAATCCGCCGGCGCGTACCGCCAGCGACGCCGACGCCGTGGTCCGGAACGTCACCGTGGTCGACGTCGCCGCAGGCCGCACGATCGGGAATCGCGACGTGCTCCTCAAGGGTGATCGCATCGTCGAGGTCGCTCCCGCGGGACGGGTGACCGTGGCGAGTACCGCGCGCACGATCGATGGACGCGGTGCCTTTGTCATCCCCGGGCTGTGGGACATGCACGCGCACCTGTTCTTCCAGCTCGACCCCGTGCGCCAGCAGCTGCCGCTCTTCACCGCGTTCGGCGTCACCGGGATTCGCGTCATGAACACCCCGATGCTCACCGGCGCGTTGTCGCGGTACCGCGAGGTGCAGACGCAAATCGCCAACGGCACGCTGGCGGGGCCTCGGGTGCTGGCCGTCGGCAGCTGGAGCGTGAACGGCTCCGTCGGCGTGCCGGACAACATGCCTGGCTACTACAAGACGCGCACCGAAGAGGAGGGACGCCAGCTCGCCCGCCACCTGAAGGACCTGGGGTACGACTTCATCAAGATCTACAACGGCATCCCGCGTGAGGGGTACGTCGGCCTCACGGACGAAGCGCGACGGCTTGGCATCCCCTTCGCCGGACACGAACCGGCGCCGATGAGTGCCATCGAGTTGTCCAACGCCGGGCAGCGGAGCATCGAGCACTCGCGGATCTTCCTGCTGAACTGCTGGCCGGGGGCCGACTCCATGCGCCAGCGGACCCTCACGGCGCACCACACCGTGATGCGACAGCGCATGGTCGACGAATACTCGCCGGAGCGATGCGCCGAGGTATTTCGCACCTTCGCGAAGAACCGGACGTACATCACGCCGACTCACGTGACGCGCAAGATGGATGCGTTCGCCAATGACGCGGCGTACCGCGCCGATGCGCGCCTGCGCTACATCCCGGCCCGGCAACAAATGGGTTGGCACACGGACGCCAACGGTATGGTGGCCAGCGATCCCTCACCGGCGGGGCGCAAGGCGTACATGGACTTCTACACGAAGGGACTCCAGCTCACGAATGCCGCTTATCGCGCCGGGGTGCCGGTCATGCTCGGGACCGACGCGGGGGATTCCTTCGTGATCCCGGGAGCGAGCGTGCACGATGAGCTCGGGGAACTGGTGAAGGCCGGACTCACCCCGGCGGAGGCGCTGCGCGCGGCGACACAAAGCGGGGCGGAATTCCTCGGTCGCACGGCGGAGTTTGGGAGTGTCCAGGCCGGGCGCGCGGCCGACCTGGTGCTGCTCGAGGCGAACCCCCTCGATGACATCGCCAACACGCGGCGGATTCGCACGGTGATTCGCGGGGGCCGGGTGTTCGAGCGCGCGGCGCTCGATTCCATGCTGGCGAGCGTGGAGTCCACGATTCGCATGGATGCGCAGAACGCGCTCTGGATCGCGTCGATTGCTGGCGACACCGCGGCTATCGCACGTGCCCTCGCGAACGGGGCGCGCATCGACTCCGTCGACTTCATCGGGAACCGTCGGCCCCTCAACTACGCCGCTGCCGGCAATCGCGCGGCGGCGGTGGCGATGCTGCTGGCGCGCGGCGCGAGCATCAACCTGCCGAACAACACCGGCTTCACGCCGGTCCATCACGCCGTGGAAGCCGGTGCGGTCGAGGCGCTCACCGTGCTGCTGAACGCCCGGGCGGACCTCACCATCGCGGCGCGCGGCGTGACGCCGATGCAAACGGCTCTGCGCCTCAACAACGGACGCATCCTGGCGTTGTTGCAGGGAGCCGGGGCAGCGAGGTAGAGGAGTGCATGACGGGTGCCAGGTGCTCCGCGCACAGTCGGCATGAGGGTCGACCAACCCAGCTGCCCTGAGGAAACCCTTCCGCGAACATCGGGTTGGTTGCATGCTGGTCATTCCCCTCACCCAGCTGAGGCACCCGCATGCGAACCATGTCACCCTTGCGTCACCGTGTCGCGCGCCACTGCCGATACGTCGCGGTGCTCCTCGTCACCGGTCTGTCCAGTGTGCCACAGACTGCGCGCAGCCAGGACGCCAACTGGCTCAGCGGACTCAACGGCAAACACCGCCAGCTGTTCGACACTCCTGCACCCGGCAACGGAGTGGCGCTGGTGCACGTGATGAACTACTACGACACGTACAACACCGCGTTCAAGGTCCCGGACAAGGACGTCAATGGCGTCCTGACGTTCTACGGGGGCACGACGTTCCATGCCCTGTCCGACGCCATGTGGGCGAAGTACCGACTCGGCGAGTTCCTGGGGGAGAAGGATGGCAAGGGGGTCGCCTACACGGCCAATCCCTGGCGGGCCAACCCGACCGTGATGGGCATGGCCATGGCCGCCGCGAGCGTGGAATCCCTGCAGAAGCGCGGCGCCACCTTCATCGTGTGCAACAATGCCCTGACGGTTCTTTCGGGCATGGTGGCAGGGGCGCGCGGGATGGACGCGAAAGCGGTCTACGAGGACATGAAGGGCAACATCCTTCCTGGCGTGAAGCTCGTGCCAGCGATGGTCATCGCGATCGAGCAGGCGCAGAAGGCCGGGTTCACCTACCTCCGACAGTAGCTCGTCGACACGGAGGCCTCGCCATGGGCGTCCGACTCGGGCGCCCATGGTGCATGTCGGACCCTGCCTTCCCTGCGCCGCGGCGTGTTCTGCAAGCCGGCCCTGCTACTTCGTCACTTCCCACGCGATGGACGCGATCTCGCCTAACGCCTGCCCGGCCACGATCGCCGGGTCACCCTGCGCCACCGACACGTTGTTCACGTAGATCGCGAAGGCAATCTCGCGTCCGCTCTTCGACGTGAAATAACCCGCGAGCCCCTTCCCGTGGATCAGCTGGCGCCGGTTGAGTGGATCGTACGACCCGAACGTCCCCGTCTTCGCAAAGACCTTCCCCGCCCCGGGGCTGTTGACCTGGATCGCCGCCAACGTGCCGTCCTTGCCCAGCGTGGGCATCGCCGCCTTGAAGTCCTGGGCCCAGGGCTTCGCCCACACCTTCGCCAGCAACCGCGTCATGAAGCGCGGCGCGAAGTAGGCGTCGCCGCCAGCGCCATCACCCTGCACGGCGCCGTTGAGGTCGAGCCCCTCGCTCAGCAGCCACTCTCGCGCGATGTCGAACCCGCTGCGACCCCCGTTGCCCTTGAGCGCGCCGAGGACAAACGGAAAGTTGCTCGCGTGGAGGTTCTGCGATGTCTTGAGCAGGACCACCGCTTCCTTCGACAACGGAAGCGAGACGTGTTCCGCCACCATCAGCGAATCCGCGTACCGCGATGCCATGGTCGCTCCATCGATCGTACGCGACGCGAGCCGCGGGATCGCGGCCACCCCGGCCTCGGTGAGCACCTCGGCGAAGGTGATCTCGCCAAAACGCGACGGCTGCGGCACGACCCAGCGCGGATTGCTCGGCGGCCCCACCGGCACAGACCCGCTGATCACGAGATATCGGCGGTCCTTGTTCGTGCTGTCTTCCACCGTGCGAACGAGCGCTGGCGTACCGGAGTCGGTCGTGGTGAGGAACGCCTGCACGGTGAGCAACGACGTCTTCGGCGACACGGTGACGGTGGCCGGCTCGCCCGCCTTGCGCCCCGGCGTCACGACAAGGTCGATCACGTTGTCGTTGACGACCATCGGGGACATCACGACGCGCGTCCCGAGTTCCCGCGTGCCTTCACGGAAGAGCGAGTGATCCACCACCACCTGCCCGGTGAGCCCGCGGATTCCCTTCGCGGCCACTTGCTGCGCCATCTGCCGCAGCGTGAGGAGCGGGTCGCCGGGGAGCGGTTGGCCGCTGTACGAATGGTCCTGGTCGATGAAGGCGTACCGGTCGCCGTCGCGCACGCGGTTCGAGATGTTCGGGTCGCCGGACGCCACCAGGACGAGGTCCCCCTGGATGATCCCGTCGCGCACCGGTCCGGTGCGGTACACCCGCGTCCGGAATCGATGGTCCGCGCCTAACGTCTGCATGGCGGTTGCCATCGTCACGACCTTGGTGGTCGAGCCCGGGACGAAGAGGCGTTCGCCGTTGTGCGACATGAGCACCTGGCCCGAGGCGACGTCGTAGAACTCCATCCCCCAATGCGCGTGGGCAAACTCCGGCCGGTTCATCACCGCCTGGATGCGGGCGTGGGGAGCGGGCTGCGCAGGGAGGAGGGTGGTCGTGCAGGCGGCGGCGAGGGCCGCGCGGCAGAACAGGTGGGCAGGTCGGCGATTCATGGTGTCGGCGGGGAAAGGCGCGGGCGAACATGCGGCATCGGCCGCGACGCGTCAAACACCCGCGGGCCCGACATCGCGCTGCCGTCCGCGGGACGCGCTGACGGACGGCGCCACCCGGCGCATATTGCACGCGGAGCTTCAACCCCTGGGGGACCTGGTGGAACTGACCCGTCGCGAACTGATCGCCGGCCTCGGTGGCACGGCGGCCTCGATGGCCCTCGGGGGTCGCGCCGAGGCGATGCCCGGGATCGTGCAACCCCGACCGACGGGTCCCCTCGTCCCGGGCGTCGCGCGCAAGCAGGACTTCGCCATCGCCGACGGGTACACCTACATCAATGGTGCCTACACGCACCCGATGCCGATCGTCGCGGCGGACGCCTACCGCGCGGCCGTCCAACGGCGCGGCTCGCTCGGCTTTCCCTCCGCCGCGCCACTCCCGGATGCGCGTGGGGCCTTTGCGCGATTGATCAACGCCAAGGCCACCGAGATCGCGTGGGTGCAGAACACG
>JAEUJK010000745.1 GCA_016794735.1 Gemmatimonadota bacterium
GGCCGGCATGACGCCGTGGGAAGCATTGCGTACGGCGACGGTGAACAGCGCCGAGTTGCTGGGGCTGGACGCCGGCGTGGTGGCCGCGGGCAAGCTCGCGGACCTGGCGATCATCGACGGCAACCCGCTCGAGGACATCACCACGACGGCGCGAGTGCGCTACACCGTGGCCAACGGGAAGGTGTACGACGTCCGTGAGCTGGTGAAGTAGGCCGACGGGTCTAGCTTTGGGAGATGGCGCCGCGGGCTCCCACCATCGTCAACGTCGGCTACCGCTCGACCAACTTCTGGGTCGTGAGCGCGGGCACGTCGCGCCTGTTGGTGGACCTCGGTTGGCCCGGCATGATACAGCCGCTGCTGGCCAACCTCGCGCGCATGGACATCCCGCTCGCGGAGATCCGCTACGGAGTCGCCACGCACTACCACATCGACCACGCCGGGGCGGCGCAGGACCTCAAGCAGCGCGGCATGAAGCTCGTGGTGACGCCGGAGCAAGTCGGCGCGATCCCGGCCATGAAGCAGTGGACCAAGCCGGCCGATGGGTACACCGAGATCACCACGCACGACAACGTCGTCGTGCCACTCGCTGAGAGTCGCGCCTTCCTCGCGACCCTGGGCATCGGAGGGGAGCTCCTGCATACGCCCGGGCACAGCGACGACCACATCTCGCTTCTGCTCGACACCGGCGCGGCGTTCACTGGCGACCTGAACCCCCTCATGCCCGATGAAGGATCGCGCGCGCGAGTGGAGCAGTCCTGGGCCCTGCTGGTCGAACGTGGGATGACGACCGTCTACCCCGGGCATGGTCCGTCGCATCCTGTCGCGCGCAGCGTCGGGTAATCCTCGACGACTCGTGCGGACGCAGGCGCGCGGCACGGGATAGCCACCACCGTGTTTAAGGGCCACCTTTCCGCCGCCTCTTCTGACATTACGCGCACATGTTCCCTCGCTTCATCGCGCTTTCCGCGCTCACCCTATTCGCGCTGCCCCTCAACCAGGCGCAGCCCGGCCTCGACCTCATCATCCGCAACGGCACCATCGTGGATGGCAGTGGGGGCCGGCGGTTCACGGGCGACATCGGGGTGCGTGGTGATCGCATCGTCGCGATCGGCAACCTCGCCGCGCGCAGTGCGGCGCAGGAGCTCGACGCGCGCGGGCTGATGGTCGCCCCCGGGTTCATCAACCTGCACAGCCACGCCACGCCGCTTGGGCTGCGTGTCGCCGAGAATATGCTCACGCAGGGCGTGACGTCGGAGATCCTCAACGCCGATGGCTCGAGCCCGCTCGACATCAAGGCGCAGTTGCGCATGCTCGACAGCAGCGGACTGGCGATCAACGCCGGGGCCGCGGTCGGCTTCAACAGTGTGTGGTCCAATGTGGTGGGCGCCACCGATCGTCGCCCCACCGCCGAGGAGATCACGCGCATGCAGGGGATGATCCAGTCCAACCTGGAAGCCGGCGCGTACGCGCTCTCGGCTGGGCTGGACTACAAGCCGGGGTTCTTTGCGACCGAGGCCGAAGTCGTGCAGGTGATCTCGCCGGCGAAGAAGTGGCGCACGAACTTCCCCAACCACGATCGGGTGTTGCCCGAGACGCGCTTCAGCGCGCGTGCGGCGGTCGAGGAAACGATGCGCATCGGCGAACGCGCCGGCCTCGTTCCGGTCATCACCCACATGAAGGTCTCCGGCCGCGAGCGGACGCACGCGAAGGTCGTGCTCGGTGAGATGGCGGCGTACTCCCGCCGCGGCGTCTACACCGCGGCAGATGTCTATCCGTACCTCTCGGGGATGACAGGACTCGTGGACCTCACGATTCCCGGGTGGGCGCAGAACGGCGGTCCCATCGAGATGCGGAAGCGCTTCGCCGATCCCGCGCAACGTGCGCGCATCGTCGCCGAGACCGATGAGACGATGGAAGGACGCTTCACGGGCGCGCAGGGAGTGCTCGTGCTGGGCACGGGGAAGACGCTCGCGGATTTCATGAAGGAGTTCGGCACGACGTCACCCGGTGATGCCATCGTGCGCATCCTCGAAACGCAGTCGCCGCGCGCCATCCTCGGCTTCGGCGAAGAGAGCGACCTCGTCGAGATCCTCAAGTTCCCGAGTGCCGCCGTGTCGTGCGATTGCGGCGCGACCACCGGCGCGACGGGGCATCCACGCAACTTCGGCACCTTC
>JAEUJK010000754.1 GCA_016794735.1 Gemmatimonadota bacterium
CACCTGCGGGTAGCGATAGTGGTCGATGGCTCGGGCGCACGCGTTCTGGAAGGCCTGCGCCGTGTACTCGTCGAAGAGGAAGCCGGTGACGTTGTCGTCGATCGTGTCGGCGAGCCCGCCCACCTTGCGGGCCACGGGCAATGTGCCGTAGCGCTGCGCGCGCATCTGCGTGAGGCCGCATGGCTCGTACTGCGACGGCATGACGATCATGTCGGCCCCCGCCAGCAGGCGATGCTCCTGCTCGACGGTGAAGTTCGTCTGCACGCCAATCCGGCCTGGCGCGTAGTTCGCCAGCTCGCGAAGGATGTCCACGTAGCGCTTCTCACCCTGGCCCAGGAAGATGAACTGGGCGTCGAGCGAGAGGAACGCGGGCGATCCGAGGATGAGGTCCAGCCCCTTCTGCGCGACCATGCGCGCCGACATCCCGATGATCGGGGTGCCGGGCTTCTGCGGGAGGCCAAAGATGTTCTGCAGGGCCGCCTTGCACTTGCGCTTGTTGGCCAGCGCCTGCACCGAATAGTTGGCCGCGATGTACTTGTCGGTCGCCGGGTCCCAGTCGGTGTTGTCGATCCCGTTGAGTACCCCAATGAACCGCTCGCGCATGGCGATGAAGTGTTCGTGCAGGCCGAACCCGCCGGCCGCCGTCCGCAGCTCGTGCGCATGCGTGGGACTCACCGTCGTCACGACGTCGGCGCAGGCAATGCCCCCCTTGAGGAGGTTCATCCGCCCGTGCCACTCGAACATGTGGTGGTTGTAGAACTCCCACGGCAGCCCCACCTGCGCCATCGTCTCGGTCGCAAAGTGCCCCTGGTAACCGGCATTGTGCACCGTGAGCGTGCTGAACGTCTTGCGATAGAACGGACGTCCCATGTCGTAGGCGCGCAGGTACGCCGGCGCGAGGGCCGCATGCCAATCATGGGCATGCAGCATCACCGGCGCCTCGGCCACTCGCGGCAACGCGTTCAGCGCGGCCAACGCAAAGAACCCCCAGCGCTGCGCACTGTCGGGATAGTCGCCCGACTTGTCGCCGTAGATCCCGTCGCGATCGAAGAAGTGCGCGTTGGCCACGAAGTACACGCGCGGCTTCCCTTCCCCCTCGCGCGCGCGCAGCGACTGCGATTCACAGAGGTGGGCCTCCTCCGTCCGCGACCCGACGACCACCGGAAACGGATCACCCACGCGAACGAAATCGCTCACGACGGAGCGCACCTGCGGGTACAGCGGCATGATGACCGCGACCTTGAGGCCGGCCTTCACCTGCTCCAGCGCGAGGTTGGCGACCGCCTCACCGAGGCCGCCCGTCCGGGCGAACGGCGCGAGTTCGGCCGCGACGTGCACCACCTGCACGGGTTCGCCGGCAGGCGTGAGGAGCGGATAGGGACCTCGGGCCTCGACAGCGGCCGCCGGTGCGGTCTTCGCCCGCGTCTTGCGCGGGGTGGCACCGGTGGCCGGGGTGCTGCGTTTGCGAGCTGCCATGTCTCCCCCGGCGTTATGCCGTTGGTGGGTCGTCCGGCTGTCCCCCGCCGCGCATCGCCGGGGCGTAGTACTGTCGGGCGTATTGCTGCAACATGCGACGCGACGTGAACTGCTGCCCCGCCACACGGATTGCGTGCTTCATCTTCTGGATCCACGCGCGGGGAATGCCGCGGTCGTCGCGCGTGTAGTACAACGGCACCACCTGCTCCTCGAGCAGACGATACAGGTGGTCGGCGTCCCAGTCATCAGGGGCTGCCCGCGACGATGCCGGGGGAATGGCCCACCCATTGAGTCCGTCGTATCCCTCATGCCACCAGCCATCGAGGGTCGACAGCTGTGGCACACCGTTCAGGGCCGCCTTCATGCCGCTGGTGCCACTCGCCTCCAGCGGGACGCGCGGCAGGTTGAGCCACAGGTCCACGCCCTGCACCAGCCGGTGCGCCAGGTGCAGCTCGTAGTCCTCGATGAACGCCACGCGGCCCTCGAAGCGGGAATCGCGCGTGAACGCGTACACCGATTTCAACACTTCCTTGCCCGGCGTGTCGGCCGGGTGGGCCTTGCCGGCGAAGATGATCTGCACCGGCCGTGACGGATCCACCAGCAGGCGCCGCAACCGCTCCGCGTCCTGGAAGATCAGGTTGGCCCGCTTGTACGTCGCAAACCGGCGCGCAAACCCGATGGTGAGGGCCGTCGGGTTGAGCAGCGTGCCCGCGCCCACGACGTGCGACGCCTCCTTCCAGTGCCGAGCCCAACGACGGCGTGCCTCTTCGCGGATGAAGTTCATCATCCCGACCTTGAGTTCGCCGTGCAGGTGCCAGAGCCGCGCGTCATCGATGTCGAGCACACGCTCCCAGAACGTCGTGTCGCCCACATGGTGCGGCCAGTCGTGCCCCAGCTCATGGTCGAACAGGTCCATGAGTTCACGCGCCATCCACGTGGCCTTGTGCACGCCGTTCGTCACGTGGCCGATCGGCACCTTCGTCGCCTCACGATCGGGCCAGAGCGGGGCCCAGATGGAGCGCGAGACCTCGCCGTGCTTGCGCGCGACGCCATTCACGAACCGCGACAGCCGCAATGCGCACACCGTCATCTGGAACTGCAGGCGGTTCTCGGTGGGGTGCTTCCCGATCTGGTGGAACACCTCCTTGGCGACCCCCATCTCCTCCCACACGGGCCCCGTGCACTCCTCCAACTTGCCGAAGTCGAAGGCGTCGTGGCCCGCCGGCACCGGCGTGTGCGTGGTGAAAATGCTGCTCGATCGCACCTGGCGAACCGCTTCATCGAACGCGACCCCGGCGGTCGTGAGCTCGCGGACGCGCTCGACGAGCATGAATGCCGCGTGGCCCTCGTTGGCGTGCCACGCCGCGGGCTGCACCCCAGCGGCCCGCAGCACCCGCACACCACCAACGCCGAGGATCCACTCCTGGCGCAGGCGCACATCGGGTCCCCCGGTGTAGAGCTTCGAGGTGAGGTCGCGATCGGCCGGGTCGTTCTGCTCGAGGTCCGTGTCCAGCAGGTACACGGGAACGCGCCCGACGTGCATGCGCCACGCGCCAACGTGGATGTTGCGCCCGAACGTGCGCACCACCGCGAGGTACGGCTCGCGCGCCGGTCCGTACAGGCGCTCGAGCGGCGTGTTCTTCACGTCGAACTGCTCGTCCGAGTCCTGCTGCAACCCGTCGAGGTTCAGCTTCTGGTCGAAGTAGCCCTTCTGGTAGTAGAGCCCGATCCCGACGAGCGGCACGCCGAGGTCCGACGACGACTTGCAGTGGTCGCCGGCCAGCACCCCGAGACCGCCCGAGTAGATCGGGACGGAGTTGTGGAGCCCAAACTCCGCGCAGAAGTAGGCAATCACCTGCCCCTGCAAGTCCACGAACTGGTCGTGGAACCAGGTGTCGGCGAACGACCCCTCGCGTCGCACGTCCTCGACCACCCGATCGTACAGCTCCAGGAACTGCGGGTCGCGGGAACACTCACTCAGCCGACTCGGGTCCACCCGCCGCAGCAAGGCGATCGGGTTGTGCCGCGTGAGGTGCCAGAGGGAGTCGTCGAGCAGGGCAAACAGGCGCCGGGAATTGCGGCTCCAGCTCCAGCTCAGGTTGGTGGCAATGGCCCCGAGCCCCTCGATGCGCTCCGGGAGGTAGGGGATCTTGTCGTTCGCGAGTGACATGGCCGGGAACATAACCAGCCCCGCTGACGGCACACCTCCGCCAATCGGGGGCAAACCTCTGTCAAGCATGCTTGACAGAATGTAAAGCATACTTTACTATGCCGGCGTGCGTTCCGAGACACTCATGGACAACCGCCGACCACTCCGCTCGCTGCATCCGATGTTGCTTTGGGGGTTCCCGCTCTGGGCCGGGACCTACTTCGCCGTTCGTGTCTGGCTCGAGGGGAACCCTGGGGGACCGGAGGGAATGAGCCGGATCCTGGTGGCCCTGCTCCCGCTGCCCTTCTTCCTCGTGATGCTGTTCGGCCTCGTCACCGAGGTGCGGCGAATGGACGAGATGCACCGGCGGATCCAGTTCGAGGCACTCGCGGTCGCCTTTCCGGTGACCCTGGTCCTCATCATGACGCTGGGGCTGGTGGAGGTCGCCCAGCCACTCGACGCGCGCAACTGGAGCTTCCGCCACATCTGGCCGTTCCTCGTGCTCGCGTACTCCATCGGGCTGGCGTTCGCGATGCGACGCTACCACGCCGAATGAAGACGCGACTGCGGGAGTTGCGCGCAGAGCGCGGATGGTCGCAAGCGGAGCTCGCCGAGCGACTCGGCGTCTCGCGGCAGACCGTGAATTCGATCGAGACGGAGCGTTACGAGCCGAGCCTCTCGCTCGCGTTCCGCGTGGCGGCGTTGTTCGGCGCGACGGTGGAGCAGGTGTTTCAGCCGACGACGTGAGACCTCGCGCCGGTCGCCGTGGCGACCGGCGTCAGGCGCGGCGAGGACCGGTCGCCTCACCCAGGTGCATGCGGCGCTCCACCTCCCCGTAGCCGGCCACGGCGGCGGGGTCAGTGGTGAGGAGCGACACCACGATCCCGATGAGGAATGAAAGCGGGATCGTGACCAGCGCCGGGTTCTTGAGGGCAAACCACGCGCCCTCATGCTTGAGGATGTCCACCTGGATCGTGGGCGACAGCCAGATGAGCAGCAGCGTGGTGGCCGTGCCAAGCAACATCGACGCGGTGATTCCCTGCGTGGTCGCGCGTCGCCAGAAGATCGAGAGCAGCAGCGCCGGGAAGTTGGCACTCGCCGCGATCGCAAAGGCGAGGGAGACCATGAAGGCGACGTTCTGCCCCTTGAAGGTGATGCCGAGCGCCACCGCCACGATGCCTAACGCCACGGTCGCGATCCGGGCCACGCGCAACTGCTCGGTCGCGGTCGCGTCTCCCTTGCGTGCCACGCTCACCCATAGGTCGTGGGACAGGGCCGCGGCGCCCGACAACGTGAGCCCGGCCACCACCGCGAGGATCGTCGCAAAGGCCACCGCCGCGATGAAGCCGAGGAACGGCGTCCCGCCGAGGGTCTCGGCGAGCAGCGGCGCCGCCATGTTGCCGCCACGATCCACGGCGCGAATCGCATCCGGCCCGACGAGCACCATGGCGCCGAAGCCGAGGATGAAGGTCATGAGGTAGAAGAAGCCGATCAGCCCCGTGGCGTAGAAGACCGAGGTGCGCGCGGCCTTGGCGTCGGGCACGGTGTAGAACCGCATGAGGATGTGCGGCAGCCCGGCGGTGCCGAAGATGAGTGCCATGCCTAACGACACGGCGTCGTACGGGTTGGCCACCTGCTTCCCCGGGGCGAGCATCGCGTCACCGTACTTCTCGGCGGCAGCCTGGAACAACGCGACCGGCGAGAAGCCGAACTGCGCGAGCACCATCATGGCGAGGATCGTGGCGCCGCCGAGCAGCAGCACCGCCTTCACGATTTGCACCCAGGTCGTGGCGATCATCCCGCCGAACAGGACGTACGCGATCATCGCCGCGCCCACGATCACCACGGCGGTCTCGTACGTGAGGCCGAACATGAGGCGGATGAGCCCACCGGCCCCGACCATCTGGGCGATGAGGTAGAAGATCACCGTGGCAAGCGTCCCCACCGCCGCGGCGATGCGCACCGGCTTCTGGCGCAGCCGGGCCGTGAGGACGTCGGCAAAGGTGTACTTGCCAAGGTTGCGCAGCGGTTCGGCGATGAGGAACAACACGACCGGCCACCCCACCAACCACCCGGTGGAGTAGATCAGCCCGTCGAACCCCGTCGTCGAGACCAGTCCCGCGATCCCGAGGAACGAGGCGGCACTCATGTAATCGCCCGCGAGGGCAAAGCCGTTCTGGCCCGCGGTGATCGAACGCGACGCCGCGTAGAAATCCTCGGTGGTCCGCGTCCGGCGCGCCGCCCAGTACGTGATGCCCAGCGTGATGGCGATGAACACGAAGAAGAACGCCATCGCCACGCCGTTCGGCTCGCCGATGCGCGTCACGGGGCGCGTCGTGTCCGCCGCGACCTGCAGCAGGGCGATCATTGCGACAGCTCCCGGATCTGGTGGTCGTAGTGCGTGTTGGTCCAGCGCACGTAGATCCAGGTGAGGACCCACGACGCGACGATCACCAGTGCGCCGAGGAGGATCCCGACCGACAGGCCGGGCCGGAGCAGCGTGCCCATCAGCTCCTTGTTGAAGGCGATGGACAGGATGAAGCCGAAGTACACGGCGATCATCGCCACGGTGAGGGCCACCGCGAGGCGAAAGCGGCGGGCCGCGAGGCGCTGCAGGCGTTCGTGTCGATCAGTCACGGGACCCGGGGGGCGAGGGAACCGGTCCCGCGTTAGGCGGCGGTCACCGGCGGCGGGAACGTGTCACCCGACGCCCCATGCGGCAAGGCCCCGGCTCAGTACGCCCGCGTCCAGATGGCGATCACCGCACAGGCATCGTTCACGAACTCCACGGGGATCTGCGCCGTCCCGCGGTAGACCTCCATGAACTCGATGTCCCGCATCGGCACCATCTTGAGCGCGCTCGTGATCGGGTCGCTCCCCCGGTCCGCACCGAGGGCCGTCACCCGGATGCCGTCGATGTACACCTGCACCTTGGCGGTGCTCGGCGTCTCCCCCACCGTGCTCGCCGTCGTGCTGGTCACCGCCTCACCACCCTGCGCCTGGGCGAGGAGATTCCCGGGAAGCTCACCGGCGCACCGGGCGAAGGTGATCCCGTTGTCGCTCGCCCGGATCCCGGG
>JAEUJK010000772.1 GCA_016794735.1 Gemmatimonadota bacterium
CGTGAATTACTCGGCCATCGCCTCCGCGAGCTCCGCGGTCCTGCTCGCCTGCGTTGCCCTCATCCTGCTGGGCATTTCGCGCGCGCCCGGATGGGATCGAGCCGGGGTCTTCGCTCGGGTTGCCGCGACCGCGGCGGCCTACACGGCGTGTGACTTCTTCCTGGTGAGTGGAAGCTTCTCCCCGTCCACGCAGCTGTGGGTGTCACGCGTCCAGTTCTCGGCCGGCGCCCTGCATGGCGCCGCATGGCTGCGCTTTGCGCTCGCGCTCCGCACGCCTCGCGAGCGTCTCCTCACCTACTGGATCACCGCCAGCCACCTCATCGCCGTTGCCGCGATCGTGCCGGGGGCGATGCTGGAGGCCACGTGGCGCATCATCACGGTGGAGGCGGTCGGGGCGAGGTTCACGGCCTTCGCGCTCACGGCGTTAGGCAGCCTGGCCGGGGCCGTGATCCTGGCCGGCATTGCCGTCGCCTTTGCGCGCGTGGCGCGCCACGGCACGGAATCCACGCCGCTCACCCCGCTGGGGCGACTCGGCTTCGGGATCTTCTACGCCTGCGCGGCCGCCGACTTCCTCACCGCGGCCGGCGTCCTCGAACTGGCGCCACTTGGCGGGACCGGCTTCCTCGCGGCGTTGCTCCCCCTGGCGTTGTACATGATGCGCGCGTTCGCAGCCAACGCGCGCCGGCTCGATCAGTTATCCAATGAGCTTGCGCGTGAAGTGCAGGAGCGCACGCATGAGGTGCTCGAGGCGCACCGCGCGCTCGCGGAGGCGGAGCGTCACGCCACCGTCGGACGCGTGGCGGCGGGGGTGGCCCATGAGATCAACAACCCCTTGGCCTGGCTCATGCTCAACGCCGACCTGCTCCGTGATTACGACCGTTCCCATGCGCTGCCCGCAGACGTGAAGGAATCGATCACCGGGGTGCTCGACGGCGCGGATCGCATCAAAGCCGCGGTCGAGTCGCTGAGGGCGCGGACACGCTGGTCGCCTGGCATGCGGGTCTCCGTCGCCCCGGATCGGATCCTGCGCATCGCGCTCAAGTCGGCCGCAACCGAGCTTCATCAATCGCACGAACTCGTCGTCGAGATCGGCGACACCCCCCTGGTCTCGGGTGACGAGTCCGAACTGATGGGGGCCTTTGCCGACCTCCTCGTGGTGGCCCGGGCCGGTGGTGCGCCAGGCGGGGCGCCGAGGCGAATCCGGATTACCGGCGGAACGGCCGCTGACGGTTGGGCCGACTTCCGCATCCAGGCGGTGCGTGCGACGGATCCCGATGGTGCCGAGGTCTTCTCCGCGGTGAGCGCCGCGCAGGCGGTCTTCGAGCGGCACGGTGGGATGATGTCCCTGCAAGAGCATGAGGCGCACCGCGACATCAGTGTGCGACTCCCCCCGAGCCAGGAGCAGGTGACACCGGAGGGCCGGATTGCCCGGCTCTCCCTGGCGGCGATCCCGTAGCTCCGAGACGTCGCGCGTCGCACCCTGTAGCTTGTGCGCATGCGACGCTCCCTGATCTGCCTCCTGGTGTTGGCGTGCGCGCCGTCGGCGCCGCGCGCCACCCTCATCGTCCACAACGCCCGCGTGTATTCGCTGGCGTGGGACGAACCCTCGCGCGAGGGGGCGCCGGCAGCGAACGCGCCGTGGGACAGCACGGCGGGCTGGCATCCGGACGCGCGTGCGATCGCGATGCTGGGGGATTCGGTCCTCTATGTCGGTTCCGATAGCGGCGCCCTCGCCTGGCGTGGCCCCTCCACCGAGGTGATCGACGTCGGCGGCGCGGTGGTCGTGCCAGGGCTCGTCGATTCGCACGTGCATGTGGCGGAGCTCGGGCAGTCGCTGGATCGCGTGAACCTCACCGGCGTGCCTGACGAGTCGACGGCGGTCGCCCGCATCGTGGAGCGGGCCCGCGAGGTTCCTGCCGGGGAGTGGATCGTCGGGATCGGCTGGGACGAGGGAGCGTGGGCGAATCGGTACCCGGACCGTCGCCTCCTGTCGGCGCGTGTGCCGGACCATCCCGTCGTGTTGCGGAGCCTGCACGGCTTCGCGAGCTGGGCCAACGACCGCGCGAT
>JAEUJK010000308.1 GCA_016794735.1 Gemmatimonadota bacterium
GACACCGACTGGCAGAAGATGGCCTACGTGCTCAAGCCCGGGGAGCGTGACGTGCCGGCAGGGCTCAAGGCGGCGATGAAGAACACCAACACGCTGCAGGATGTGGTGATGAAGAAGTACTCCCGCCCCGGCGCATTGGTCTCCGACGTGTACGACTCGACCATGGCGGAGATGAAGCGCCTGGGGATCACCGCGCAGGTGTATTCGCACCCGATCGGTGCGCAGGGGCATGGGCTGGGCGCGGCGATCGATTTCCGCTCGGCGCAGCGCCCCGAGCTCGGCGCGTCGGGCAAGCGCCTGCGCAAGGGATCGTACATCTCCATCGAACTCAACACCCGGACGCCGGTACCTGAATGGGGCGGGCAGGAGGTGTTCGTGATGATGGAAGACGATGCCCACCTGACGGACGAGGGTTGGGTCTTCCATCGCCCACGCCAGGAGGCGTGGTACCTGATCCGATGAGGCGCGTCGCGGGAGTTCTGGCGAACCTGATGGTCGCGGCGGTGCTTGGTGCGCAGGCGCCGGTCGTGATCACCAACGCGTCAATCGTCGACGTCGAGACCGGGCGGGTGCGCGAGGGACAGTCGATTCGCGTCGAGGGGACGCGGATCCGCGAGATTGCCCCGGCCGGCCGGATGCGCGTGCCGCCGGGTGCGCGGGTGGTGGACGGCACGGGACGGTTTGTCATTCCCGGTCTCTGGGACATGCACGTCCACGCCACGGGATTCGGCATCGACCGCCTCTTCCAGCCGGTGCTCGTGGCGAATGGCGTCACGGGGATGCGCGAGATGTGGGGCCAGCTGGTCGCGGCGGACTCGATGCGTGCCGCGATTGCGCGTGGTGACGCCGTCGGGCCTCGCGCGGTCGTCGCCGGCCACATCCTCGACGGGGCACCGGCCATCTGGCCTGGGAGCCTTGGCGTGAAAGGCGCGGATGCCGCGCGTCGTGCAGTCGACTCGCTGGCCAAGGCGGGTGCGGCGTTCATCAAGGTGTACTCCCGCCTGAGCGAGGACGAATTCCGCGCGGCCGGCGAACAAGCGAAGAAGAACGGGCTCCACTTTGCGGGCCATGTGCCGAGCCAGGTGACCGTCGATGAGGCGGTGTCGCAGGGCATGCGCACCATCGAGCACCTGCAGCAATTCACCACGGCCTGTTCATCTCGTGAATCGGAGTTGCGGCAGCAGTATCGCGACGCGGTCGCGTCCGCCAAGGGATGGGATTCTGCCGCGGTGGTCGGGCGCGCGCAGCTCAACGTGCAGGTGGAGAGCTTCGACCCCGCGCGCTGCGCCGCGTTGGCCCAGCGCATCGCGAAGAGTGAGACGTGGCTGGTGCCGACCTTCACGGTGTTGCGTTCGGTGGCGTACCTCGACGACAGCACCCTCAAGCAGGACCCGCGCCTCACCTACATCCCGAAGTTCTTCAGCGCCTCGTGGGATCCGCGCCAGGACTTCCGCTTTCGCGCGGTGACGGCCCAGGGGTGGGCGGATCGCAAGCGCATCCATGCGCGCCAGCTCGAGATCGGGCGTGTCATGTTTCGCGCGGGCGTGAAGTTCCTCGCCGGCACCGACCTGTCGAACCCGTGGATCTTCCCCGGATTCTCGCTGCACGATGAACTGGCCAACTTCGTCGCGATCGGGATGACGCCGTTGCAGGCCCTGCAGACCGCGACGCTCAACCCCGCGCGTTTCTACGCCGCGGTGGATTCCATGGGCACCGTGGGCGTGAATAAGGTCGCCGACCTCGTGGTGCTCGACGCGAACCCGCTCGCCGACATTCGCAACGTCTCGCGCATCCACGCGGTGATCGCCAATGGTCGGTTGATCGACGCCGCCCAGCGCGCTGCCTTGCTGAAGGACGCAGAAGCACGCGCGCGGTAGGGCGTCGAGGGGCCAGGGCCCACCACGCGGCGACGATCGGCCCCGTGGTGGTCGCATCCCGGGGGGATGCGCGATCACCCACCGTGCGACTGCACTTTCGGCCGCGGTCCGTGGCCAACAGATTAGCGCGCCCTACCGTGCCGCGGCCGGGAAGACGCGCCGTGTGCCCGCGGTGACCACGGGTGCCGTCGTCTCCGCCCCGGCGTCCGCCCACCTCACCACGGAGCCGCCCATGAAGAACACGCTGACGGAGTTCATCGGGACCTTCTTTCTCGTCCTGACCATTGGATTGACGGTCACGGCGAACTCGCAGTTTGCGCCACTCGCCATCGGCGCGGCGCTCATGATCATGGTGTACGCCGGTGGGCACGTCTCCGGCGGCCACTACAACCCCGCCGTGTCGGTCGCGGCGATGATGCGGGGCGCGCTGCCGTCCGGGCAGCTCATCGGCTACATCGTCTCGCAGGTGTTGGGCGCGGCCGTCGCGGCGCTGGTGGTCTATGTCATCACGGGCAAGACCTTCGCGCCGACCCCGGCCGCCGACGCATCCACGTTAGGCGCGCTCCTCGTCGAGGTGCTCTTCACCTTCGCCCTCTGCCTTGTGGTCCTCAACGTGGCGGTGGCGAAGAAGACACAAGGGAACTCGTTCTACGGGCTGGCCATCGGCTTCACGGTCGTTGTCGCCGCCTTTGCCGGCGGCGGGATCTCTGGCGGCGCGTTCAACCCGGCGGTGGGGTTGGGCCCGACCATCATCCATGCCACGATGGGTGGGGGTTCATGGAGTGCCGTGTGGCTGTACCTCGTGGGGCCGCTCGCAGGTGGCGTCCTGGCCGCGACGGTGTTCGGGATCCAGGAAGGATGACGGCAGGTGGGGACGGCGGTACGCGACCGCGCCGCCGTCCTCCAACCTCTCGATGCACCGCGGGCCGGCGTTAGCTTGCGGCATGCGCCCATACGCGACGCTGCTCGCCATCGTGCTTTCGCCGTTTGCGCTGGGGGCCCAACCCACGCGGCACTGCGTGGATGCCCACCAGTTCCTCACCACCAACCGCGGCATGGCCGCCGAGGTGGAGCGCGATACGGTGGACGACTGGCGCACCGGCCAACGCGTGGTGGGGTGTCGCGTCACCGCCGCCGGCCTCACGCGCGATGGCGTGAAGCGGGCCGCGGAACTGCTGTACGAGCGACTGCGCACCAATGGATGGACGCGCACCCCCGACCCGCGCGACGCGCCGAACGAAGCGTCGCTCCGCTTCCGCAAGGCCGGGTCGGATTGCCTCTTCAACGTGTACAGCGATGGCCTGCTGATGACGGAGGCCGAAGGGCGCGTCAGCGAGGCGCGAATCCCCGGGCCGGGTGAGGAGCGCTTCGGCGTGCTCGCGATGTGCATGCCTGCCATGCCGGCCAAGCCGCGCTGAGGCGTGGGACGGGTCCGCACCGCGCGCGAACCCGGTCAACCTCCACATGCGAACGGTTGGGCCGTTGCCGGCCTCTCTGGGGTGCAATGACCGGAGCCCACCGTCCCTCCACGCCGAGCGATCGCACGATCCGGATCGCAATCTGGATCTTCGTGATCGTCGAGGCGCTCGGGATAGGGGCGGTGCTCTTCACGCGATCCCACTGACCCTCGCACGACACGGAGCCTCACGATGACCACCGCCACACGTACGCCCGCCCTGGACCACGTCCTGAAGCGCATGGACGAGCACGCCCGACGCATCCGGCTGCTCGCCGTTGGTGCGTGTGCCGTGGAGGGAGTGGTCTTGGTCCTGGCCCTCATGCGCATCAACTTCAGCGACACCACGCAGCTGCTCATCTTCCTCTTCGCGTTCCTGCAGCTCTCGATGCTGGCACTCGGCTTGTTTGCCCTTGGCAGCCACGTGTCGCGCGTCGGGGGGCGCGTGGTGGCCGCCCTCGTCGAGGCACGTGGATCCTGACCCAGGCGTCGCGAACCCACGCGGCGACCTCGTGCCCTGGGTCGCGCGCGCCCAGCTCGGCGATCGAGCCGCACTGGAGCACCTGTTGCTGGCCCTGCTGCCGTCGCTCCGCGCACACGTGCGGTCGACGACGGGGGACGATGACCTGGCGCAGGACGTCGTGCAGGACGTGTTGCTGCTGGTAAGTCGCAAGCTGGGGCAGGTGACGGCTCCCGAGGCGATTCGTGCGTGGGCGCTGCGCATCGCGACGCGCGAGGCCGTGCGCGCTCTCCGTCGTTGGGGGCGCAGGGTCGAGTCGCTCGACGACCTGCCGGAGCTTCCCATGGAAGCCGCACCTGAGGTGGTCGAGCCGGAACTCCTCGCGGCGCTCCCCGCGCACCTCGCCGGGATCTCGCCAGCGGCCCAGGCGGTGCTGCGGCTGCACTACCTCGAGGGGTACAGCCAGCCGGAGGTGGCGGCGATCCTCGAAATCCCGGTCGGCACGGTGAAGTCGCGGATCTCGTACGGGCTCGCGGCGCTTCGGCGGGCGTTCGCAAACCAGGGGGGTGCACGCCCGCGCTGAGGCGGCGCACTTGCGAGCACGCGGTTCCGGACAGACGTTCGCCGGCACCCGTCACCAGGAACGCCGTCCCATGATGCGCCGCACTGCCCTCGCCGTATTTCTTGCCGCCGGCGCGTTGGGCGCCCAGGCCCGTCCCGACAGCTCGCGCTGGGATGTCACGCAGGCCCGCGGCACAACCCGCTCGATCGACTTCACCACGAGCGAAGGCACCTGGATGGCGCCCGATCTCTCCCCGGACGGATCGTGGATCGTCTTCGACCTCCTGGGCCACGTGTACCGCATGCCAGCGGCCGGCGGCGAGGCGACCGTCCTCACGCAGAACAGCGGCGTCGCCCTCAACTTCCAGCCGCGCATCTCGCCGGACGGCAAGAGCATCGCGTTCATCAGCGATCGCCGCGGGCAGTACAACCTCTGGTTGATGAACGCCGACGGCTCCAACCCGCGACCGGTGTTCACCGACCTCAACGCGACCGCGTTCGAGCCCACGTGGACGCCGGACGGGCAGTACATCATCGTGCGCAAGGGGGGCCGCGGCGGGGAGGGCGCGCCTGCACCAGGTGGTTTGTGGATGTACCACAAGGACGGCGGCCAGGGCGTATCCCTCGTCACCGCCGGCACCGGTGGCACCAACGGCGCGCCGCAGTGGCCGTCGGTTTCGGGAGACGGCAAGTACCTGTATTACCAGGTGAGCATGGACGTCGCGGACGGCGAACCGCTCTCCGGCACGCGCCAGCTGCGGCGCTTCACCTTCAAGGACGGCGAGCGACTCGACATCACCTCGGGCGAGAGCGGGAGTGCCGCGGCGTCGCGATTCTCCTCGGGTGGTGCGGCCGCGCCGGAGATCTCCCCCGACGGGCGATGGCTCGCCTTTGCGCGCCATATTCCGGACGGCACGCTGCGCTTCAAGACGCACGAGTTCGGGCCCCGCACCGCGTTGTGGTTGCGCGACCTCCGCACGGGGGCCGAGCGTCTCCTCATGGACCCGATCGAACCAATGATCGGCAGCGGGTCCAAGACCATCGGGATCCTCCCGCGCTACGTGTGGACCCGCGATGGCCGGTCGATCCTCATCACCCAGGGCGGCAAGCTGCGTCGCGTGGACGTGGCGTCGGGACAGGTGTCCACGATCCCGTTCACCGCGCGGGTGCAGCGCACGCTCTCGCAGATGGCGCGCAAGGAATTCCGCATCACCGACGATCCGGTGCAGGTGAAGTTCTTCCGCTGGCCCTCGTCCAGCCCTGACGGACGCACGATCGCCTTCCAGGCGGTGGGGCGCGTCTACGCACAGGACGGCGCCACGGGCACGCCGCGCCGCCTCACCGCGGCCCCGTTTGCCCCGCTGGAGTTCGCCCCCGCGTGGTCGCCGGACGGTCGCTGGATTTCGTTTGTCACCTGGGACGACACCGGGCGCGGCCACGTGTGGAAGGTGCCGGCCACGGGTGGAATGCCACAGCGCTTGAGTCGTGACCCGGGCGACTACACCGATCCCACCTGGAGTGCGGATGGTCGGTCGGTGATCGTCGCGCGTGGCGAAGGGGCCACCGCGCGTGGTCGCACGATGACGCACAACGTCTGGTTCGACGTCGTGCGGTTCGACGCGAATGCCAGCGCGGCCGGCGACAGCGGCGTGACGATGGCGCTGATCAACCGACCGAGCGGGATGTCGATCAGCGGGGAGGCGCGTCGGCAATTGCCTCGTCCGTCCATCGGCCCCGACGGGCGCGTGTTCTGGCCCGAGGAGCGCGCTGGTGTCGCGGGAGCACGTGGCGGAACGGCGCTCATGTCGGTGACGCCCGACGGCAGCGACAAGCAGGAACACCTCTCGTTCCCCGCGGCCGACGAGATCATCCCCTCGCCCGATGGTCGCTATGTCGCCTTTGCCGAGGGCGACAACGTGTACGTCGCCCCCATGGCGTGGGGCGGGATTGGTGGGGGCGCGCAGCGGGTGGAGAAGCGCCGCGGCCAGTTCCCGGTCACCGCGCTCTCGCGTGATGGGGGACTCTTTCCCCGCTGGCGCGACAACAACACGCTCGAGTATGGCAGCGGGCCG
>JAEUJK010000781.1 GCA_016794735.1 Gemmatimonadota bacterium
GGGGGGCGCACGCCACGGCGGATGGCAAGCCTAACGGGGCACCTCGGAATCCGCAGAACAGCTTTGGGGTCTGGACGGCGCGCCGAGTCGTCCTGGCACCGGGCATCATTTCAGGAGCACCGCGATGCGTACGACCGGGAAAGTGAAGTGGTTCAACGATGCCAAGGGCTTCGGGTTCATCACGCCTGACGACGGGAGCAAGGACTGCTTCGTGCATTACAGCGCGATCCAGGGCTCCGGCTTCAAGACCCTGGCCGAAGGGGACTCCGTCGAGTTCGAGATCGTGCAGGGCCAGAAGGGGCCAGCTGCCGAAGGCGTGACGAAGGTCGGCTGATCGCTGCCGGTTGACGCACCGTTGAGAGGGGGCCCGCGAGGGCCCCCTTCCTCGTTTGGGGGTTCGCGTAATGCGTGCTGCCGTTCCCTCTCGTGCTTCGCCCTGGCAGGTAAAGGCCCTTCAACTGATGAAGCACGAGAAGCACGAGGCTGGAGCAGCACGAGAGTAGCGAGCCCTTCCGCGTGCTGCCCGTGCTGCCGTTCCCTCCCGTGCTTCGCCCTGGCAGCTAAGGCTGTTCAACCGATGAAGCACGAGCAGCACGAGGCTGGAGCAGCACGTGACCAGCGAGCCCTTCCCCGTGCTGCCCGTGCAGCCGTTCCCTCCCGTGCCTCGCCCTGGCAGTTAGGGCTGTTCAGCCGTTGTCTGTCTCCTGCCAACCTCTACGAACCACTCGGTGTCTCACGGGAACCGTCTCCACAGGACGCTCCCATGCCAACCCTCGCTGCCCTCACCCAGGACATTGGTTACGCGCTGCGAGGGCTGAGGCGCTCCCCCGCCTTCACGGCCACCGTGGTCCTCACCCTGGGACTCGGTATCGGCGCGAACACCGCGATCTTCGGGATCGTCGACCGGCTGATGTTCCGCCCGTTCCCTGGCCTGCGCGACCCGGGATCGGTCCACCGCGTCTACACGACCTCGACCTTTCGGGAGCAGACGCGCACCGGCGGCGTCTCGCAGTACACCACCTTCCTCGACCTGCAGCGACACTCCCGCTCCTTCGAAGCATCAGCCGGGTACAGCTCGCCCATGCTTGCGGTCGGCAGCGGCGCAGACTCGCGGGAGCGGCGCGTCGGCGTGGTGAGCGCCTCCTTTTTTTCCTTCTTCGATGTCGCGCCGGTGCGCGGGCGTTTCTTCCTCGACGCCGAGGATCGCACCCCGGTCGGCGCCCCGGTCTCCGTCATCAGCCACGCGTACTGGCAAACGGAACTCGGCGGCCGCGACGTGATCGGCCAGCCCCTACAGGTCTGGAACATCCACACCACCATCGTCGGGATCACGCCGCCGGGATTCGTCGGCATCTTCGACGCTGATCCACCGGCCGTCTACATCCCCATCACGACGTACGCCGGCAACAACCCCAACATGCGGGATCGTACCGAGTACTACACCCGGTACAACTGGGGCTGGATGGAGATGATGGTGCGGCGCAAGCCGGGGGTCACCATCGAGCAGGCCAACGCCGACCTCACCCAGGCGAACCTCAAGAGCTGGGAATCGATGCTGGCGCTCGAACCCACCATGACGCCGATCGCGTTGGCCAGGCCGCGCGCCGAGATCGGTGCCATCAAGGCGGCCGCCGGTCCTGATCCATCGGTCGAGGCGCGGACGGTGCGCTGGGTGTTCGGCATCGCCTTCATGGTCCTGCTCATCGCGTGCTCCAACGTGATGAATCTCTTCCTCGCCCGCGCGCTGCGCCGGCGCCGCGAGACTGCCGTGCGCATCGCCCTCGGTGGTGGACGCGCGCGACTCATGGTGCAGTGGTTCACGGAATCACTCGTGCTGGCGCTCATCGGCTGCGCGGCTGGTGTGCTCATCGCCCAGTGGGGCGGGTCCGCGTTGCGTGCCCTCTTCGTCGGGCAAGGCGCCCCCATCGAGGTCGCCACCGATTGGCGCACGCTCGGCCTCTCCACCTTGCTCGCCATCGGTGCGGCGATCATCACCGGGCTGGCCCCCGGCCTCGTCGTCAATCGCACGGGAGTCGCCAGCGACCTCAAGGCCGGCGCGCGTGAGGGCACGCACCAGCGGTCGCGCCTGCGCACGGGGCTCGTCGTCTTCCAGGTGACGTTGTCGCTCGTGTTGCTCGTCGGCGCCGGATTGTTTGTGCGTTCGTTCGACAACGTCCGCAATCTCCGCCTCGGGTACGACTTCGATCGTGTCCTCCTGTTGTCGCGCAACATGCGTGGCCAGGCGATGCCCGATAGCGCGTTGATCAACCTGCAACGCCGCATGCTCGACGCCGCCACGGCATTGCCCGAGGCCGAGCATGTTGCCGTGGCCAGCAGCGTGCCGTTCTGGAGCACCTCGTCGACCTTCCTGCAGGTGCCCGGGATCGACTCCGTGCGGCGCCTGGGCCAGTTCACGTACCAGACCGCGTCCGCCGATTACTTCGCCACCATGGGCACACGCATCCTGCGGGGACGCGGCTTCACCGACGCCGATCGCGCAGGGAGCGAACGCGTCGCCGTGGTGAGCGATGCGATGGCCCGTGTGTTGTGGCCCGGCGAGAACGCGATCGGCAAGCAGATGCGCGTCGGGAGTGACACCGCGGACTTCACGACGGTCGTCGGGATCGCCGAAGACGCCGCCCAGAACGAACTCACCGCCGAGGACAAGCGCTTCAGGTACTACCTGCCCCTCGAGCAGTACTCGCCCACGCGCGGCTCCTACCTCCTCGTGCGCGTGCGCGGCACGCCCGCGGTCGCGAGTGAGGTCGTGCGCAAGGCGCTGCAGCAGGTGATGCCCGGCGACTCCTACGTCACGGCGCGACCGCTGAGCGAGATCGTCGAGGGACGCCAGCGCGCCTGGCGCTTTGGCGCGACGATGTTCGTCGCCTTTGGAGTACTCGCGCTCGTCGTGGCCGTGATCGGGTTGTACGGCGTGATCGGGTACGACGTCGCCCAACGCATGCACGAGTTGGGGGTGCGCATGGCACTGGGTGCCCGTGGGGCAGACCTCCGGCGCCTGGTCCTCACGCAGGGCCTTCGCGTGACCCTGGTCGGGATCATCCTCGGCGCCGTGGTCACCCTGGCGATGGCGCCCTTGATCGAACCACTGCTCTTCCAGCAGGCGGCCCGCGACGTCACGGTGTTGACGGTTGTCGCCGTCACCCTGCTCGTGGCCGCGCTGGTGGCGACGCTCGCGCCGGCCACGCGTGCGTCGCGTGCAGACCCCAGCACGGCGCTCCGGTCCGACTAGGGCGACAATCGCGGCATGTTTCCGCCGTGTGTGCAGCGTGCCATCTTCCCGGCACGCTCACACCCATCGCCGATGCATGCCCTGCTTCGCACGTCACTGGCTGTTGTCCTGTTCGCCCCTGCGTTAGCCGCGCAGGGACCCCCGCCCGCTGGCGCCCAGCCGCCCGCAGGCAACGCACAAGGCCAGCCCGCGCGCCGCGGCCCGCGGCCCTACAACCAGGTCATCACCGACCGCGCCGTCACCGACGCTGGTGGCATCACGGTCCATCGCGTCGAGGATCGCTGGTTCTTTGAGGTCCCGGACTCGCTGTTGCGCCGCGACTTCCTCATGGTGAGCCGCGTGGCCGCGGTGCCCAGCAACTTCGCCGGCTTCACCTCGGCCGGCACCTCGATCGCAGAGCGCGTCGTGCGCTGGGAGAAGAACGGGGAGCGCCTGATGCTCCGCTCCATCGGGTTTGGTGCCGTCGCCGACGACTCGTTGCCGATCGCGATTTCCGTCGCGAGCAACAACCTCGGCCCCATCCTCGCCTCGTTCCCGATCCAGGCCTTCTCGCGAGACTCGAGCGGCGCCGTCCTCGACGTCACCGACTTCTTTGGCGGTGACACCCCCGCCTTGAGCGCGCTCGATGCTGCACAGCGCCGCACGTACTAGGTGCGCCGGCTGGATCCGGCCCGCAGCTACATCAACACCGTGCGTTCGTTCCCGCTGAACGTTGAGGTGCGGCACACGCAGACGTTCGATGCCGGCGAGCCACCGTCGGATCGCGACGCGTCCACGATCTCCGTCGAGATGCGCCAGTCCCTCGTGTTGCTCCCCAGGGAGCCCATGCGCCCGCGCTACGCCGACGAACGCATCGGCTTCTTCTCGGTGGAACGCGTGAACTACGGCCTCGACGAGCAGAAGGCCGCCACGCAGACCTTCATCCGTCGCTGGCGCCTCGAGCCCAAGGACCCGGCCGCCTACGCGCGTGGTGAACTCGTCGAGCCGGTGAAGCCAATCATCTACTACCTGGACCCGGCGACGCCGGCCAAGTGGCGTCCGTTCATGCGCCGCGGCGTGGAAGACTGGCAGCGCGCCTTTGAGAAGGCCGGCTTCAAGAACGCCATCATCGCCCGCGACGCCCCGACGCCGGCACAGGACCCCGAGTGGGATCCGGAAGACATTCGCTACTCGGTAGTGCGCTGGGCCGCATCGCTCGTGCGCAACGCGGTGGGACCGAGCACGTCCGACCCACGCTCCGGCGAGATCATCGAAAGCGACATCACGTGGTACCACAACCACATGCGCTCGTATCGCAACCGCCTGATGATCGAGACCGGCGCGGCCAATCCTGCGGCGCGTTCGCTCGACATCCCGGAAGACCTCATGGGCGAGACGATGCGCCAGGTCATCACCCACGAAGTCGGCCATGCACTCGGCCTGCCCCACAACATGATCGCCAGCGCCTCGTTCCCCGTGGACTCGCTGCGCAAGGTCACCTTCACGAGCAAGTACGGCGTGTCGGCGACGATCATGGACTACGCGCGACAGAACTACGTCGCGCAGCCCGGTGACGGCCTCGCCCCCAAGGACTTCGTGCGGCGCCTTGGCCCCTTCGACGACTTCATCATCAACTGGGGCTATCGCGTGATCCCCACTGCGCGCACCGCCGAGGATGAGCGTGCGACGCTGAATCGCTGGTATACCGAGCAGACCGGACCGATGCCGTACCG
>JAEUJK010000787.1 GCA_016794735.1 Gemmatimonadota bacterium
GGTCCCGATCGATCCGACCGACAGGCCAAGCGCCTCGGCAATCTCGGTGTAGTTCAAACCCTCTTCCTTCATGAGCAGTGCGAGCCGGTCCTTCTCGGCGAGGGCATCCACGGCACGACGCGCCAGCGCCTGTTCCCGCGCGCGCTCGGCGTCGGCCACGACCGGTTCGACGACCGCATCACGCGTTTCCTCGGCCAGCAGCTGCAGGTGGCGCCGACGACGTTCGTCACGCCGCGCTTCGTCGCGCACCAGGTTCGTCGCGACGGCGAAGAGCCACGAGCGCTCACTCGTCAGGCGATCCTGCCGGAGGGCGCGCAGGAACGTCTCCTGCGCGACCTCCTCCGCCCAGTCACGATCGCCCAGCCGCCGCGTGAGGTACCGCACGAGGGGGGTGTGGTAGAGGTGAAAGAGGCGTTCCAGCTCGTCGTCGCGCATCGCGGCGTTACCAGTCCCGCGCGATGGCGGCGAGGGCATCCGCCGACAGCCGTTCGACGCCGGTCGCCGACAGCTCGATCGCCACGGCCCGCCCGGCCACGATCACGCGATCGCCGAGTCCGAAGGGCGCCGCCAGGTGGTCCATGCGCTGCACGAGGTCGAAGTACGCTGGCGAAAAGGGCTTCACGGTGACGAGGCGGAGTTTCGGGGTCCAACGGGCATCCGTCCATACCCCGTCCGCCAGCGTAAAGAGCCGCTCGCCAATCCGGCGCTGGTCGGCGCGGCGTTCAGCGTCGTCCAGCTCGGCCGCCGACTTGAGTTCGCGCTGTTTCGCGGCGGTGCGTGCCGCCTCGAAGCGGAGCTCGTTGCTGCTCGCGGCGGGGGCCGGCGCTGCGGAAGTTGCACGTCCACCGGCGGCGACCGACGCGTCGGCCTGCCGATCGACGCGCATGGAGGCCGGCGCCCGCTGGTCGCGGCTCGCGAGCTGCATCCCCGGCTCCACCACCAGGTAGGACGAGAACTCGGTCGGGATCCCGTACCGCTCACCTAACGAGCGGATCTCCTGGTCCAGCTCCGGGCTCCCGCCATTGCGCCGCTTGTCTGCCGCGAGCCACCCGATGCGCTGCGCGGCCCACAACCGGGCGACGAACGGGTTGCGGCGGTCACGTTCGACGAACCGGGCGGTGGTGGACCAGGTGACCGGGCCGCCCACCGAGGTGCCGGTCACCCGCACACGCGCCGAACCGGCGCCGTCGTAGCGCGCGAGGACCACGAGGTCCTGGCCCGCGAAGAGATCCATCGAACCCGCGGGCAACACCTGCGCCAGGCGGACGCCGTCCACCGACAGGTGCACATCCGTGAGTACCGGGGCGTTCAAGCGCGAGGCGAGCAGCGAGACGGTGCGCTCGACGGACTCGTCGTTGCGCACAAAGTGCGCGGTGCCGCGCCCCTCCACCGCGAGCTGTTCGATCAGTGCCGCGTTGACCTCGGCGCTGACCCCAATCGAGAAGACGCGGGCCTGGCCGCGCATCCGGGCCGCGAGCGCGGCAATGCGATCGGCGTTGCGCTCACCGACCGTGGGTTCGCCGTCCGTGACAAAGACGACCAG
>JAEUJK010000796.1 GCA_016794735.1 Gemmatimonadota bacterium
GAGCGATGCCTGCGCTTCGCGACGCGGGTGACGGTCCCTGCGTTCGTCCTCATGCTCGCGCTGTCGGTCTATGTCCCCACCGTTGTTGGCTTTGCCTTTCCCTGGGTGCTCCTGCTCCTGGTGTCCAGCGTCCTCACAGGGATCGGGTGGCTGGCGCTCGCACAACAGCGTTCCGACGTCGACACTGCGTTCTGGGGACGCCTGTGGTCGAGCCCCCTGGGGCGCGCCGTCTTCGCGATGGCGCGTCGCACCCTGACGGGCCCGGCGCCGACGGCCGCGATGACGCATCGCGCCACCGAACTCTCGCTCGGACTCGCCGCCGAACAGCTCTTCGAAGCCTTGCCGCGTGTCACCCGCGACGCCCTGGGTGACCTGCCTGCCGTGTTGCGACGACTCGGCGAAGACGCGACCCAACTCCGCGCGCGGCACCAGGAGGTCGCCGACCTCATTGCTGGCGCGGGTGACGTGGCGGCTGGGCCGGCCTATGCGGAGGTGCGCGCGTCCCGCGACCGGCTGCATGCGCGGCTTGGGGAAGTGGTCGCTTCCATGGAGACCATCAGGGTCCAGCTGCTCCGATTGCACGCGGGCACCGCGAGTGTCCAGTCGGTGACGACCCACTTGGGGCTCGCCGGTGAGGTGTCGGAGCAGGTCGAGCGGCTGATCGCGGCCCACGACGAAGTGGAGCGCGTGCTCGCCCCGGTTCCCACGCCGGCCTGACGCGGATCGACCCTGCCCGGTGAGCCCTGGCCCCGCGGCCCTTGCGGGGTGGCGGTCCGGGGCGTGCATTGAAGGATGCGCCTGCCCCGTCTTCGCGGCCGACGATCGCTCCTCCTCGCGGGGATCGCGGTGTTGCTGGCCATTCCCGGGCTGCTCGTGGCGCAGCGCTTTCGGGGCGGTGGACGCGTGTACATCGAGCCCAACGTGCCGTACGACGGGCGCTTCACCTTCGCGCGCATCCGGTACGAGGTCTACCGGCGCAGCGGGTGGGAGTTCGACTATCCCACGATGGAGCGCCACCTGATGACCATGATGGAAGAGGTCACGGCGCTCAAGCCGCATCGGCGGGGGAGCAACATCCACACGCTCGACGACCCGGAGCTGCTCAAGTACCCGATCGCCTACCTCTCCGAGCCCGGCGGGTGGTACCCGAACGAGGCCGAGGCTGAGGGGCTGCGGACCTACCTCGCGAAAGGCGGGTTCCTGATCGTGGACGACTTCATGCTGAACGACTGGCAGGTCTTCGACCGGGCGATCCACCTCGCGCTCCCGAATGCGCGCATCGAGCGCCTCACGGTGCAACACGCGGTCTACAACTCGTTCTTCGGCGTCGACTCGCTCAAGCTGCACCATCCGCAAGCGGAGTATCTCGACGCGGAGTTCCTGGGGATCTACGAGGACAACGACCCGACGAAGCGCCTGATGGTGGTGATCAACTACAACACCGACATCGGCGACTTCATGGAATGGTCGGACCAGGAGTTCTGGCCGGTGAACACGACCAACGATGCGTACAAGCTCGCGATCAACTACCTGATCTACGGGCTGACGCACTAGGTCCAACGGCCCGGGGCGCAGCGCCGCCCTCGGCCGCGTGGGGCCTCCGGGGATTCGGGTGGCACCGGCCCGGTGGGCTGGATACGTTCCGTCCCCACATCACCACGAACACCTGCACTCCGACATGCGACGATTCCTGCTCGCCCTCGCGCTCCTCGCCGTTGCCCGGCCCCTCATCGCGCAGGCTCCGCTCTCCGTTGGCCGCGCCGTGCGGGCGACGCAGGCCCGCGGCGATACCACCCGCTACCAGGTCGACGCTGATTCGGGGGCGATCATTCGCCTCGAGGTCGACCAGGTGTCGACCAACGTGCTGGTGCGAGTCATGGGGCCGAAGAAGACTCCATTGCGCGGAGTGAACGCCGCGCCGCGCGGGCCCGAGCGGCTGCAGGTCGAGACCGTCGAGAAGGGGGCACACCAGGTCGAGGTGATTCCCGTCGACTCGTCGTCGGGCGAATACGTGATCACCCTCGTCGCGCGCGAGCCCCTCTCGAGCGACCCGAAGAAACTCGTGGACCAGCTCCTTGCCCCGTGGGACCGTCGTGATGGGCCGGGCGCCGCGGTGGCCGTGTGGCGTGGCGGGCGCACCTTGCTCGCGAAAGCCTACGGCATGGCGAACCTGGCCTACGACATCCCCTTCACGGTCACGACGCCGACCAACATTGGTTCCACATCCAAGCAGTTCACCGCCTTCGCCGTGATGTTGCTGGTGGACGACGGCAAGCTCTCGCTCGACGACGACGTGCGAAAGCACATCCCCGAGCTTCCGGATCTCGGCGCCAAGGTGACGGTGCGCAACCTGATTACCCATACGACCGGGTATCGCGAGATGTACAACTCCATGCTGATTGCGGCGCGCCGGATCGACGAAGGGGACTATGTGGGGCGCGAGGAGATGATCTCGCTCGTGCAGCACCAGCCGGCGCTGCAGAACGCGCCGGGCGCCGAGTTCAACTACAACAACACAGCATACGCGCTGGCGGCCATGGTCGTCGAGCGGGTGTCGAAGCAGCCGTTCGCCGAGTTCGTGGCACAGCGCGTCTTCAAGCCGCTGGGCATGACGCAGTCCACGGTGCGCGCCGATCGGCACGCCACCGTGC
>JAEUJK010000822.1 GCA_016794735.1 Gemmatimonadota bacterium
ATCCTCGCCCCGCATCAGGTCGTTGGGGCACCAGCGAACGGCCACGCGGGTCGCTACGTCACCTCGCAGGGCCGCGAGATTGCGCTCTTCCCGTATCATGGGGAGATCTCGCACGGCATCGCGTTCGGCGGGCTCGTGCGCAATGCCGACACCTGGCTCGACGCCCTGTGGGACGTGAAGGCGTCGCGACGCCGGTCCGGCGCGCACGAGGCGGTCGGTGACGGGCCGCCGCACCCGCTGCTGGTGAGTGCCGCCACCGACGGCGAGACGTACGGACACCACCACAAGTTTGCCGAGCTGGCCCTCGCGCGCGTGCTCGAGCGGTCGCGCACGAAGGGCGGCCACCTCGACAACTTCGCGTCGTTCCTGGCCCAACACCCGGCGCACCACGACGTGACCATCACCGCCCCGAGCAGCTGGAGTTGCGCGCATGGCATCGAGCGGTGGCGTTCCGATTGTGGGTGTCGCATGGATGCGCAGGCCGCACCAAGCCAGGCCTGGCGTGCACCGCTCCGTACCGGGCTGGCCGCGTTAGGCGAGGCCCTGGCCACCCGGTTCGAGGAGGAAGGCAAGCGCTGGTTTGCCGGTGACCCGTGGGCGGTGCGTGACGCCTACGGCGAGGTCGTCGGGACCACCGACTGGCTCTCGCGGAGCACGTGGCTCAAGGCGCAGCTGGCTGCTGGGGTCCCCGACCCCGCGCAGGCGCACACGCGTCCGTTCGAGTTGCTGGAGATGGCGCGCGATGGCCTGCGCATGTTCACCTCCTGCGCGTGGTTCTTTGACGACATCGGCGGGCTCGAGCCACGCCAGGTGCTTCGCTACGCGGCCCGCGCCATCGCCCTTTCGAGGGACCGAACGAGGTTGGAGCCCGCCCTCGTCGAGACACTGGCCAGCGCACGGAGCAACGAGCCCACCGTCGGCGGGGGGAATAGCGTCTACGACCGCGTGGTCCCGGCGCACGACGCGAGCGCCCGCTATGCCGCGGGCATCGCCATGCTGTCCGAGGCTGCCGTGCTCGAGATCGAGCCGATGTTCGGCGCCCCGGTCGATGTGGACCTCGTCTCCGCGTTCGAGGCCACCGTGCAGGGCGGCCACATCCAAGTCCTCGATCGGCGCACGCTGGTGGGGCACACCTTTCGGGTGACCGTCCGCGACGGCAACACCGGCAATCCCTCGTGCGAGGTGGTACCGGTCGGGGCGAATGGCGCGCCGACCGGTGAACCGCTCGCGATTGCCCTGGGTGAGGTTCCGGAGTTTCTCCGACGACGTGTGCGGCGCGCGATGCTGGAGCGACTGATCATGCGGTCGCTCACCCTGCACGAGCAGGAATCGCTGTCCGCCGGCCGGGAGACGCTCCCCGCGGTGGCAGCGCGCGCGCTGCTCCGTGCGGCAAGGAAACTCTCCGCCTCCGGCTTCATTGATGAGGCTCGAACAGATGTCGATGCCGCCCTCGACCTGTTCGAACAAACGGAGAAGGACATCCCCTTCGATGTCCAGACCGCCTTCTGGGACGGCTGGTCCGCTCTCCCGGCGGCTCGACGGGCCGCGCTCCGGCCGCTCGCCCGTCGGCTA
>JAEUJK010000852.1 GCA_016794735.1 Gemmatimonadota bacterium
AACGGGGTCGCGTCCTGCGAGAGGCCGGGCAAGGCGTCGAACTCGCCAATGATCCCGATCACCGGCTTGCCACTTCCATAGGAAGCGATGAAGCCCGTCGGTTCGTCGGCCACCCCAACCTGCATCGTGAAGCCCGCCTGCTTGAGCTGCGACTGGAGCAGCGCGCTGGACTGTTCCTCCTGATAGCCGACCTCGGCGAATCCCCAGATCTGCCTGGCGATCCCGGCGTAGTGCGCCGCGCGGGTGTCGAGGGACTGGAGGACGGCTGCTCCGGGATCCCGCTGCGCCGCCGCCTGGGTGGCGCCAGTGAGGAAAGCCAGGAGGGCGACGCGTGTCGAGGTGTGCATGGGGTCGTGGCAGGCTAGGAGGCAGGTCGGTGTTCGGCTCCCCGGATATCGAACTTGCCAGCGGGCCCGGGTCAAGAGCCTGAACGCCTGATGCCGGAATCGCCATCGTAGGCGTCGCGAGTCCCGCAGCGACCGGACGGCATGTCAGAGCGTGCGTCACTACGCCCGCCTGTGAGTAGGTATCCGACCGGCCGGCGGCTCTCGTCTGACACCTCGGAAGCCTTGCCCATTGGGTCCCGATGGCCCATCCTCGGGATGCCGTCGATGCGTCGCGACCTGCGGTCGTGACCGCGAGGCTGCACCACTGGCGCTGCAGGCGAACCACCGGCCGTCGACAAACTGAATTGAGGCTTCCGTGACCCTTTCGCCGCACCTCGCCCACGCGCTGGCCTCGCGCTATCGGCTCGAGCGAGAACTCGGCGTCGGCGGCATGGCCACGGTCTACCTCGCGGAGGACCTCAAGCACGGTCGCAAGGTCGCCATCAAGGTGCTCGATCCGCAGCTCGCGCAGGTGGCGGGGGTCGACCGGTTCATTCGGGAGATCCAGGTGCTTTCGACGCTTCAGCACCCGAACATCCTTCCGCTCTTCGATTCCGGGGAGGCGGCAGGCGAGTTGTACTACGTCATGCCGTATGTCGAGGGCGAGACCCTTCGGGCGCGGCTCGTGCGCGAGAAGCGATTGGGCGTCGAGGAGAGTGTGCGGGTCGCCACGGAGGTCGCTTCCGCGCTGGACTACGCGCACCGGCGCGGGGTGGTACACCGTGACATCAAGCCGGACAACATCCTTCTCTCGGACGGTCACGCGCTGGTGGCCGATTTCGGCATTGCCCGGGCGTTGCTGTCGGACCCCGGGGCTGCCCAACGGTTGACCGCGACCGGGATTTCACTGGGCACTCCGGGATACATGAGTCCCGAGCAGGCGGCGGGCGACCCGGGGGTTGATGCGCGTGCTGATGTTTACGCGCTGGGAGCGGTGACGTACGAGATGCTCGCTGGGCAGGCGCCGTTCACGGGTCCGTCGGCGCAGGCATTGCTTGCGCGCGTGCTGACGGACACGCCGACGCCGCTCGCGCAGGTGCGGCGCGGGATCTCGCCGGCGATCAACGATGCCGTGCAGCGGTCGCTCGCGATCGAGCCGTCAGATCGCTTTCCGGTTGCTACGGCGTTCGCTGAGGCATTGCAACGCGCTACGCAGGGCAGCGCGCGGCCACGCCTTCGAAGGTCCACGACCGTGGCACTGGGGGTGGCGATCGCGGCGCTTACTGCCATCAGTACGTTCTGGCCGACTTGGCGCGGTGCTGGCTCCCCGGATCAGCGCTCAGGGGTGCGAGTGGCGGTCATTCCGCTTCGTGATGTCGGAGTGGTCGGCATCCCTGGCTTTTCGGAGGGGCTGACGGCTGCCCTCCGTCGTGATCTGGCAACCATTCCCAATGTTGACGTGGTTGCCGGCGCATCCGTCGACGCCCTTGGTGACTCGGCACGGAATCCGCGGACGGTCGCGGCGCAGTTATTGGCGACCCATGTCCTCACGGGGACGGTTCAATGGAGCGGCACCGACGGCGCGATACGCTTTCGCGTGGCTCCGGAAGTCATCGATTTTCGCGTTGGTGGCGATCGCGTGAGCGCGGGTGAGCCCATCGAGGGCCAGGTCGACGGCCTCTTCCAGACGCAGGCCCGCCTCTCGACACAGATGGCCCGATCGCTCGGCGTGCCCCTCAGTGCGGAAGCCACCACGCGACTCGCTCGCTCCCCCACGCGGATTCGCGCGGCGTACGAAGCCTACCTGCGGGCCACCCTCCAGCTTGGCGAAGTGTCGCCTGGCAACGCTATGCTGGGGCTGCGCAGTGCCGTGGCGCTGGACTCGACATTTGTGGAGGCGTGGGCGGCACTGGGCCAGATGGCCGCGTTCGCCTACCGCTCTGACCCGCGACCGGCGACAGCCGAGCTGGCGCAGCGCGCGTCGACGAGGGCCTTGGCGTTGGACAGCAACAACACCGCAGCGAGGCTGGCGGCCTTGCTGTACGAGCGCCATGTCGCTCGCAACTTCCCTGCCGCCCTGCGACATGGGCGCGAGGCGATTCGGGTCTCCCGGGGCGATGCAGAAGCGACGCACTTCACGGCGGCGGTGTTGTTCCACGCCCGGCAGTTTGACGAAGCACTGCTGCTTGCAAAGCGAGGCGCTGAGCTCGACCCCAGAAGCGCTTCCGCGGTGAATCGCGTGGCGAATATCCTGCACTGGATGCGGAACTACGAGGGGGCAGAGGACTTCGGGTCCAGGGCCATCGCGCTCGATGGCCGGCGAACCGGCTACATCAACCTCGACTCAATGTGGTTGCCGCTCGTTCGCGGCGATACCGCGGCGGCCCACCGGTTTGCGCGTAGCCTGGCCGACACCAGCTCGCGGGCCGACATGGCGCAAGTCGCCGCTCGAGATTGGCTGCAGGGCTGGGCGCTGGACGACGAGTCACAGCGGCTTGGTGAGCAGGCGCTGAGGCAGTCGGTGGGGTCAGGGAGCCGCGCGCTGTACTACGTGGTGGCGGCGCAGCGCGCGTGGATTGCAAGGAACACGAAGCGTCTCGCGGTGATGGTGGACTCAGCCGATCGGGTCGCTGACGAGATGTTGCGCCGCACGCCGCGTGAAGAACTGCTCAGGGTGGGCCGGGGCTACGCGCTGGCGCTGGGCGGCCGATGCGATGCCGGAATTGCGCAGGCAGATTCCGCGAATGCGACGAGGTCCGTCTGGGATGACGGGTTCCTTGGGGCGGGGCTCAGTCTCGTCCTCGCCGAAGTACTTGCTGTGTGCGGCAGGGCAGATCGCGCCCTCAGCCTGGCCGACACGTTGCTTCGCACTCCCGGGCTTCTCACCAGAGAGTGGTTGCGGGTGGATCCCCACTTTGCGGGACTGCGGGCCGACGCGCGCTTCCAGCGCCTGACAGCCGGTCGCTAGGCGCAACAATCGGTTGACCCGGAAGCACCCGGAGGTGCGGGAATCGCGCCACGCTGACATGTTCCAATCCATGCGCCACCGATCCCTCGCCGTTCTCGTCTTCCTGGGCACGCTCGCCCACGCACAAGACCGTCCGCTCACCCGCACGGTGCGTCCCACTGCCGCACCAGCCATGCCGACCCTGCCACCCTGGTCGCAGCAGATCGCCATCCGCGAAGGGTGGCTCGAGAAGCGCCACGGCATGCTGCTCGACATGATGCGGCGCCACGACATCCAGATGTGGATCGTGGTGAACGAGGAGTTCCACGATGACCCGGTGACGCAGTACATCGCGCCGCCGCGTCCGTACACGGGCAATCGCGACTTCTTCATTTTCGTCGATACGGGCGGGGCCACGCTCAAGCGGGTCGCCGTGACCGGGTACTCGGAGGACAACCTCAAGCGCTGGTTCGAGTCGCCGGACGAACCGCGACCGATCAACATCGTGCTGCCGGACCTGTACGATCGCTTCCGCCCGAAGCGCGTTGCGATGAACTACGGGGGCCGCCGCGGCGTGACCCGCTCGCTCACGCGCGACACCTATGTCGACCTCGTGAACCTGCTGGGGCCCGAAGGGCAGCAACGCGTGGTGAGCGCGGCCGACCTCATCGAGGAATACCTGGACACGCGCATCCCCGAGGAGATGGCGTATTACACCAAGGTGGTGCAGCTCACCGAGGTGCTCGCACGCCGCGCGTTGTCCAACGAGGTGATCGTCCCGGGACGCACCAAGGTTGGTGATGTGCGCAACTGGTTGTACGACGCCCTTGGCGCGGCCGGTGTGCGCACCTGGTTCCAGCCCGACCTGCGGGTGCAGCGACCCGGAATGGGCAAGGCCACGTCGCGTGGGTTCCTCGCCGTGGCACCGGAGAGCACCACGATCCAGCGTGGCGACGTCGTGCACCTCGACTTCGGCGTGACCGCGATGGGCTTCGACACCGACTGGCAGAAGATGGCCTACGTGCTCAAGCCCGGGGAGCGTGACGTGCCGGCAGGGCTCAAGGCGGCGATGAAGAACACCAACACGCTGCAGGATGTGGTGATGAAGAAGTACTCCCGCCCCGGCGCATTGGTC
>JAEUJK010000874.1 GCA_016794735.1 Gemmatimonadota bacterium
AGCTGCGACAGGACAAAGCCCAGGTTGTAGTGCGCCTCGGCGTAGTCGTCACGAGCCTCGATGGCGCGAGAGAACGCGTCGCGGGCCTGCGCAAAGCGCTTGAGCTTCGTGAGCACCAACCCGACGCCGTTCCACGCCACCGGATGGTCGCGCTCCTGCTCGATCACGGCGCGATAGTTGGCCAGCGCTTGCGCGTGTTCCTCCTGCCGGGCGCACACGAGCGCGGCGTTCAGTCGGGCACGGGCATTGGCCGGTTCCGCCTCGACGACGCGCGCGAGCACGGCCGCCGCCTGCGCGGGGTCCCCGGCGTGGAATGCTGCTACCGCAAGGTTGTTCTGCGCCGAAAGGGCGGCCGGATCCGCGTCCACCGCGCGGTGGTACGACGCGAGTGCGTCGGTGAGCCGGCCAAGGTGATGCAGCGCCACCCCGCGTTCGTTCCAGTACCGCGCACGCCCGGGCGCGGCCGCGAGCAACTCGTCATACAGCGCCACCGCCTGCGACATGTCACCGCGCAGCAACGCGAGTTCGGCCATCGCGGGCAGCACGACGTCGCGTTCCTCACCACCCTCCAGCGCAAGGCGATACTCGCGTTCGGCCTCGGCGAGGTATCCCTTCTGGCGGAAGGCAAGCGCCAGGTGGTAGTGCGGCATCGGCGTCCCCGCGGGCGGCGTGGCCAGCCCGCGCGCCGCCTTCACCTCGGACGCACGCTGCCACGAGCGCGCATCGAACCGTTCGAGCGACAGGTTGGCGCGGGCCCGGCCTAACGACGGGTTGAGCCGCATGGCACGCTGGCGCGCCGCCATCGCCCCCTCGTGGTCGCCCTGGTCGCCGCGCACAAACCCGAGCAGGTACCACGCGTCGGCGTCATCGCTGGCGAGGGAGACGCAACGCTCGAGCGCCTGGCGCGCCACCTCGTTCAAGCCACGATGGTAGGCCACCTCGCCGCGCTGCAGCAGCGCCGCGGGGTTGTCCGGCGCCAGGTCCAGCGCGTGCACCAACCAACGCTCGGCGGCCTCCAGGTCGCCGCTCTTCATCTCGGCGGTCGCGACCTGGCGAATGACCTGGATGTCGTCCGGCGTCTCGCGCAGCAGCGCGCCAAAGGCCTCGAGGGCGCGTGACACGTCGCCGAGCAGGAGGCAGGTGCGCCCGTATTCCCACCGCGCGTACCGGTCGTCCGCCGCCACCTCCAGGCGCGCAGAGAGTTCCTGCACGCGCCGATCGTAGTAGCCGCTGGTGAAGTAGACGATCTCGAGGTTGCGCTGGGCCACGGTCATCCGCGGATCCAGCTCGAGGGCGCGCGTGAACATCGCCGCCGACTCGTCCACCATCCCGCGCGTGAAGTACAGCACCCCGAGGTTGTTCGCCGCCCCCGCATCGTAGGCGTCGATGCGATCGGCGAACGAGCGAAGGATCGCCCGGTCCCGGTCCGTTGGCGCCGAGGTACTGGCGATCACTGCCGACCTCAGTCGAGCCGCACGGCTCGCAGGATCGCGCGCAGCGACGCGAGTTCCGGCAGGAGGAGGAAGAACCCGCGGAGGCGCTCGCCCGCATCGTGCATGACGAACTCCGTCTCGACGCAGAAGACCATGTCCTTGTCCGCGCCGAACTGCAGGTACGCCGTGGTCAGCACCGCCTGCGCCATGTCGATCGCGAGCGAGGGCGGCGAGGGCAGGAGCGTGATCCCCATGAACTCGCTCAACGCGTTCATGTACGCCGCACTCAGGATGTTGCCGGCTTCCTTGATCGCCGACTCCTCGAGCGCCGACATGCGATCGCCCTCCGAGGGCGGACGCGACAGCATGAGGCTCGCCAGGCGCACCGCGGTGGGGCGCGGGAAGACGAGCAGCGTGCGACCGGCCAGGTCACCGCGCATCTCCATCAGCACCGCCGCCACGGCCTCGGCCGGGTCGCCGACGTGCGTGGGGATCTCGTCGAGCGCCGCGATGTTGATCGTCGGCACCGAGATCATGATCGTCTGCGCCGTCATCTGCGACAGCGCGGTCGCGGCGTGGCCCGCCCCGATGTTGGCGACTTCGCGCAGCGCATCGAGCTGCACGGGACGAAGGGTGAGTAGCTCTTGCATCAGTGTCCTTGTAGGAGTCCACCCGCATCGACGATCAGCGCCGTCGACCCATCGGCGAGCACCGCCGCCCCCGTGATGGAGGGCGCCATCCCGCGCACGGCGTCGAAGGACTTCACGACGAGGTCCTGCTGGCCCGACAGCCGGTCGACGAGCACCGCCCCAGCCCGCTCCGCCGCCTCGACAATGACGACTTGCGACCCCTCCGGGTCGCGCCCCGGCGCCCCGACCAATCCCCGCAGGGACCAGAGGGGCAACACCCGGTCGCGGCGCACGAACACCGGCCGGCCGCGGACCCGCCGGACCTGACCCGCAGCGCGCTGGACCGTTTCGGTGATGTGCGTCAACGGCAGGGCGTACGATTCGTCACCGCAGCTCGCGATGATCGCCGGCACGATCGCCAGGCTGAGGGGCAGCCGCAGTTCGAACACCGTGCCGCGCCCCTCGACCGTGGAAAACTCGACGGTCCCGCCGAGCGCCCGGATGCGGGAGACCACCGCGTCCACCCCCACGCCGCGGCCGGAGACCTCCGTGACGCGATCCGCCGTCGACACCCCCGGGCGCGCGATGATGCGCAGCAACGTCCGGTCGTCGAGTTCTTCCTCGTCAGGCGCCACCCACCCCATCGTCCGCGCGCGCTCCAGCAGCCGCGCGCGGTCGACGCCGCGGCCATCGTCGACCACGGTGATCACCACCGCGGTGCGTTCGCGACGCGCCTGCAACGTCACGCGCCCTACACGTGGCTTGCCTACTCGCTCGCGGTCGGCAGGGTGCTCCAACCCGTGGTCCACGGCATTGCGCAGGAGGTGCACCAGCGGATCGGCCACCTGTTCGAGCAGCGCGCGGTCCAGCTCGATCTCGCGTCCCTCGATGACCAGCGTGGCTTCCTTTCCGACGGTCCGCGCGGCATCACGCACCACGCGCGGAAAGCGATCGAACACCTGCCACACCGGGACGAGTCGCGTCCCCAGCACGGCGTCCTGCAGTTCGCCCACGAGGTGGTGCACGTCCGAGACCACGGCATCCAGCTCGGCGTTGCCGCTGCGCGCGGCGGTGGCCTGCAGCCGGCCGCGCAGCGTCACCAGCTCGCCGGCGAGGTTCATCAGCTGGTCGAGCCGTCGCGCCTGGATGCGCACGTACGATTGCAGCGGGGCCGTCAGCTGGCCTTCCTGCCACGCCCCCTCGGCGGCCGGCACCTCGGCAACGTGGACCGAGCCGACATCCACATGGGCGACGAACCCGCAGGCCCGCACCGCCGCCGCGACCGTCTCCCCGTCTTCCACGGTGGTGAGCTGGGCCATCACGCGTCCGTCGAACGCCGGCGACTCCATCGCCTCCGGCGAGGGCG
>JAEUJK010000392.1 GCA_016794735.1 Gemmatimonadota bacterium
AGACCGCGCCGCGCCGATCGCTGATTCTCCATCAACGCCGGGCACGCCCGGGGGAGGAGGCCATGACACGACACATGAGAGTAGCCGAAATGGCCGAGGCGGCCGGAGAGGCCGTGCATCGACTCGTCGAGGGAATGGAGACGAAGGTGCTGGTCGCCGAGGGACGCCGCTCGGTGAAGGCCAGGGCACGCACGACGGTGAAGGTAGCCCGCAAGGCGGCGAAGACCGGCGCCGTGGTTGGCGCGCTCACGGCGGTGGCCGTCGTGGCGCGCGAGGTGCGCAAGCGCCGGAAACTCAACGCCTGACGAGTGCACGCACTGACATCGCCGCCGGCGATCGAGGTGTGGTCCTAGCCGGGAAGTCGATGCCGCTCGGGCGCGCCGTGAATCACGGTGCCGCCGAGGTCGAAGTACAACTCGCCCCCCGCCACGGAGAGGGTCAGCGTGACGCGTCGATCGAGGTAGGGGGTGAGCGCATCGAGCAGCTCACGCGGGACGGCGAGGACCTCGATGGTGTCGGCGCGGTGGATGGTTGCGCCTTCGTAGCCGCGGAGGAGGATGCGTGGTTCCTTGTGCGTGTACAGCACCACGCGCGGGCAGGCCTTGCTCGCCTTGTGCAGCCGCTCGACGCTCGGCGCACCGATCTCGATCCAGGTGCGCAGGGCGCCGGTGAGGTCGCGCACCGCGACCGGTGGGTCCTCGGGATCCGAGAGGCCGCCCTTCGAGAAGGCGATCCCTTCCGCGTACTCGAGGCAGTACGCGATGACCCGCGTCCAGAGGTAGTCCTCGGTTTCGGAGGGGTGCCGGGCCACCTTGAGGCTGAACGACTCGTAGACGTGGCGGTCCGAGTCGTTCAGCGAGATCTCGAAGGTGGAAATCGTCGCGGTGAGGGCCATGCGAGGGGAAAGGGCAGGGGGAATGTAGCAGGCGACCTGCGTCGTGACGCGCGTGCGTGTGCCATCCCTGCGGCCCGCACCACTGCCCGGACGATTCGTGCGTGGCACCACGGCGGGGCCGCTGCCTGTGGCTAGATTCGGTGGACCACACGAGGAAAGGCGATCGTGAACGCTTGCAGTTGCACGGCAACACATGATGGACGTCGCGTCGTCCTCACCGGCGGGCCCGGGGCAGGGAAGTCCGCCGTGCTCGAACTCATCCGGCTTTTCTTTTGTGGACACGTGCGGCTCGTGCGCGAGTCCGCGAGCATCGTGTTTGGCGGCGGCTTTCCGCGCAACGAGGGCGTGCACGGGCGGCAGGCGGCACAACGCGCGATCTTCCAGGTACAGCGCGAGCTCGAGTCCATCCAAGCCCACGCCAACGCGGCCGTGGTGTTGTGCGATCGCGGCACGGTGGACGGGTCGGCGTACTGGCTTGGGGAAGGCGACCTCTGGTCGTCGCTCGGCGTGAGTCGCGAGGAGGAGCTGGCGCGGTATCACACGGTGATCCACCTGCGAACGCCATCCGAGCCGGCGGCGTACGAACACGAGAATCCGTTGCGCGTGGAAACGCAGCTGGAAGCGCGGGCGATCGACGCGCGCATAGCCGCGGCGTGGGCGGGGCACCCGAGGATGTTCGAGATACCGGCGTCGCCGGACTTCCTGTCGAAGGCGGCGCGTGCGCTGGAGTTGTTGCGCGATGTCGTGCCGCCGTGTTGTCGGTCGGGGGTGCAGCCGTTTCTCTGGCGCGCGTCGGACGGGTCGCCGGCGTAGGGCATCCGCAGGCTGCACCCACACCTCGCTCGGCTGCACCCACGCCTTGTCACGCTGCACCGTGACCTTTGCACGCTGCACCCAGAGCTCTGCCGCCCGCGCCCACGACCAAACACGTCGCACCCACGACCAA
>JAEUJK010000904.1 GCA_016794735.1 Gemmatimonadota bacterium
TTGAAGGCCCGCACGAACTTCTCGCGGATGTCGGTGTGCCCGCACGCCTCGCATTTCTCCCAGACGTCCGGGGGAATCTCGAGGCGTTCCCGACGCGGGGGACGGGTCTTCTTCTCCTTCCGAAACCAAGCCATGGGCGGGAAGATGAGGCCGGAGGTGCCGTGGCGGTAGGATTGACCCGGGCTAGCGCCGCAGGCCGATGGGCAGCGCGTCCGCCTCGCCCCGCCCTTCGGCCGAGACGCGGATGAGGATCCCCACGGCCAACCAGCACGACAACATGAAGGATCCCCCATACGAGAAGAACGGCAGGGGAATCCCGGTCACGGGCATGAGGTTCAGGGTCATCCCGATGTTCACGACCACGTGCACGAACCAGCTGGAGAGCAGCCCGAAGGCTATCAGCGAACTGAATCCATCATTCGCCCGGCTCGCCACGCGAATCACGCGCAGGAAGAGGAAGACGAACAGGGTCAGGGCCACCGAGACGCCAAGGAACCCGAGTTCCTCGCCAAGCACGGCGAAGATGAAGTCGGTGGTCTGCGCGGGAAGGAACGCGCCCTCCTTCTGCGTGCCCTCGAGGAACCCGCGACCGGTGAGGCCGCCGGAGCCGATCGCAATCTGCGACTGGATGACGTGATACCCGGTGCGCTTGGGGTCGCGCTGCGGGTCGATGAACACCAGGATGCGCCCCTGCTGGTAGGGATTGAGTCGCTCCCACAACACCGGCGCCGCGACGCCCATCACGACATTGGCGACAATGAGTACGACCCCCTCGACGACATAGGGCTTGTACCAGAGCACCAGCGCGATGAGCAGGAGGAACCACGCACCCCACAACCCGGTGCTGAACGCGAGCACCAGGGACACCCCGGGACTAGCCACCAACAGCAGGAGCGGCCACGGAGTCCCGGCCCAGAACAACATCCCGAAGAAGATCCCCACGAAGACCATCCCCGTTCCCAGGTCGGGCTGCAGCATGACCAGCACCCAGGGGACGAGGACCGCCGCGGCGGGAGCCAACAGGTCCACCAGCGACTTCGGTGCCTCACGACGGGTCGCGAACAGGCGCGCCAGCATGAGCACCACCGCGACCTTCGCCAGTTCGGCCGGCTGGCCCAGGCGCACGCCGCCAATGGTCAACCATCCGCTCATGCTCCGCGCCGTCCCGGCCCCGGAGCCGAAGAGCAGCGTCACGGCCAGGAGGACCAGCGAGAGGACATATGCGGGGAGGGTCACCCACTCCAGGAAACGGACGGACGCGCGGGACACCCCGTACGCCACGCCTAACGCCACGGCGCACCACATCAACTGCCGCTGCCACGCCGTCATGTCGGCCACCACGCGGGCATCGGTCTGCCCCGCGGAGTAGACCATCGCCACGCCAAACGCCGTCAACAGCAGGGCGATGAGCGCGAGCGGGTAGTCCGCGACGACGCGCTTGATCAATTCCCCACCACGTTGGCCGGCTCGATCGCCGGGCGCTTGAAGTAGTGCGAGATGATCTTCGACGCGATCCGTGCCGCGGCGTAGCCGTGTTCGCCCTGCCAGAGCATCACCGCCACGACGATCTTGGGATCGTCCTGCGGCGCGAA
>JAEUJK010000397.1 GCA_016794735.1 Gemmatimonadota bacterium
GCGAGGCGCAGGAAGAACCGCGTGATCCCCACCGACATCAGGTTGATCGCGATGCCCAGCACCACCTGGTCGGCACGATACCGGATGGTCGCGAGCGCGTGCAGGGCGGCGGCGATCACCCCGCCACCGATCCCGGCCAGGACCCCGATCCAGGGTGAGCCACTGTAGTAGCTGCCGAGCGCGGCGCAGAATGCCGCGGTGAGCATCCATCCCTCGAGGGTGAGGGCAATCACGCCGGCACGCTCGGAGAGCACCCCGCCCGATGCTGCAAACAGGTAGGGCGTGGCGATGCGCAGCGTCTGGATGAGGAAGGCGATCACGGTCATGCGAGTCGCCCCCGCACCGCGCGCAACATGCGCTGGACCTCTGGGACCGCCGTTGCCACCGCGATGATCACGACGGCGGTGAGCACGTCCACCATCTGCTTGGGCACCAGCGCGTTCACGGCGAGCGCCCCCTGCGACAACGTGGCAAACAACAACGATGCCACGAGCACGCCGCCCGGATGGTTACGACCCACGAGCGCCACGGCGATCCCCAGGTAGCCGGCCCCCGCCGCGAAACCCTCTTCGTAGTACTGCTTGTACCCCAGCACGTAGTTCACGCCACCGAGCCCGGCGAGTGCGCCCGACAGCAACAAGGTGCGCCACCACGTGCGGCCCACGTCGATGCCACCATACTCGGCAGCGTCGGGCTGCAACCCCACCGCGCGCAGCTCGTAGCCCGCGCGGGTACGGAACAGGTACCACCACACCGCGATCGCCAGGGCGATCGCCACGAGGATCGTGAAGTTTGCTGCGGATCCGTGAAACGCGGGAATGACCTCCGCCAACCGCGGCACGGCGCCTGCATGAATCTCCGGGGTGTGCAGCGATTCGGCGACGCTGACCTTGGTGGCGACGAGCCAGTTGAGGAGCGCAGCGACGATGAAGTTCATCATGATCGTCACGATCACCTCGCTGGCGCCGAACCGTGCCTTGAGTGCCCCCGGCACGGCGGCGGCGAGGGAACCACCCGCACCGGCCGCCAGGAGGCACAACAACACGGCCAGCGCCGCCGGCGTGCCCGCCGGGAGCCCGAGCCCCACCATGGCCGCGGCAAAGCCACCGAGTGCGAGCTGCCCCTCGGCCCCGATGTTGAACATCCCGGCGCGGATGCCTAACGCGACAGCCAGTCCCGTGCAGGCCAGGGTCGTGGCCTTGTAGAGCACCTGCCCAAAGCCGTAGGCATTGGCCCACGTGCCCTCCACCAGGAGCCGGAACACCTCACGCGGCGACTGGCCGAACGAGAGGATCAGCAGGTCCCCGACGACCGCCGCGATGAGCAGCGCGGTCAGCGGCGGGAGCAAGGGCTCCATCAGCCGCTGGTACCAGGGATCGCGCGGGGGCACCGTTGCCTCAGTGGCCGCCATGGCTTCCTCCTGTCATGGCACCGGTCATCCACGGCCCGAGCACGGAGGCACTCGCCTCGGCGCGCGGCAGCGTCACCACCAGCCGACCACCATACATCACGCCAACCCGGTCGGACAACGCGAGCACTTCCACGAGGTCGGCGGAGACGAGCAGGATGGCCTTGCCGGCATTGCGCGCGGCCCGCAGCTGGTCGTGGATGAACTCGATGGCGCCGACATCCACGCCTCGCGTGGGCTGGACCGCCAACAGGACGGAGAACTCGCGGCCGCGCAGCTCGCGGGCGATGACCACCTTCTGCTGGTTGCCGCCGGAGAGCGCGCGTGCCGGTGTCGTCGCCGAGGCGGGGCGCACGTCGAACTGGGTGATGCGCTCATCGGCGTTCCGCCCGATGCGATCCCTGACCAGCGCCAGCCCTCGGCTAAATCGATGCTGCAGGCCGAGGATGAGGTCGTCGGCGATGGAGTATTCGAGCACCAGGCCGCGGCGGTGACGGTCTTCCGGGATGTGCGACAGTCCGGCGTCTGCGCGCTGGCGCACGGTCCACCCGGTGATGTCCGTCCCGCCCAGCTGCACCGATCCCGACACCGCAGGGCGCAGCCCGGCGATCGCCTCGATGAGTTCGGTCTGGCCATTCCCCTCGACGCCGGCGATGCCGAAGATCTCGCCCGGGCGCACCTCGAAGGAGAGGTTGTCGACCTCGTTAGGCCGACGGGACGAGGCCACCGTGAGCGCGCGCACGCTGAGCGCGGCAGATCCCGTTCCGGCGTTCGCGATCGGTCGCGCCTCGGAGGCAGTTCCTGCCATCTGCCGTCTGCCGTCTGCCGTCTTCGCTTCCGTCTGCCGTCTGCCGTCTGCCGTCTGCGGGTTTGCCGTCGGCGGCTCCGCGTGATCGTCTCCCGCCAGCCGCACCTCACGGCCCACCATCATCCGCGCGATGCTGGCGGGCGTTGCACCGGCCGTGTCCGTCTGTCCCACCGTCTCGCCGGCCCGCATCACCGTGATGCGCTGCGAGACCTCGATCACCTCGTCGAGCTTGTGCGTGATGAGCACCACCGTGCCGCCCTGCGCCACGAGGGCGCGCAGCACCTTCCACAACTCGGTGACTTCCGGCGGCGACAGCACCGCGGTCGGTTCATCGAGGATGAGGATCTTCGCCCCGCGGAACAACACCTTGAGGATCTCGACGCGTTGCAGCTCACCCACGGTGAGGTCGGCGACGCGACGGGCCGGGTCCACCTTGAGCCCGGTGCGCTCGCACAGGGCACGCACCGCGGCCTCGGCGCCGGCGCGATCGAACTGCAGCCCCGCACGGGGTTCCTGGCCGAGGACCAGGTTCTCGGCGACGGTGAGCGTGGGGACGAGCATGAAGTGCTGGTGCACCATGCCGACGCCGGCTGCGATGGCCTCGCGCGTGGACCAGCCGGTGACGTCGCGCCCGTTCACCTCGAGCGTCCCGGCGTCCGGGGCGTACATGCCGGCAATCATGCGCATCAGCGTCGACTTGCCGGCGCCGTTTTCCCCAACCACGGCGTGGATCTCGCCGGTGGCGACCTCGAGGGAGGCATTGCGATTGGCGACGCAATCGCCAAAGACCTTCCGGATGCCCGAGGCGCGGATGGCGACGCTCATTTCGTGCTCGGCACGGTGATGCGTCCGGCGATGATCTCCGCGCGCAGGGCCTCGACGCGTTCGCGGGCCTCGGTGGTGATCAGCGCGGCGTTGTTGGCGTCGTCGATGTAGTTGACGCCGCGCTCCTTGAGGCCGAGCTCGAAGATGCCACCACGAAACGAGCCGTCACGCACCTGGCGGATCGCGCCGAACACGGCTTCGTCCACTCCCTTCACCATCGAGGTGAGGATGAAGCCCGGCGCCTCGCCGTACTGGTCGGCATCCACGCCGATCGCGAGCTTGCCGAGCCGGCGGGCCGCCTCGAACACCCCTAAGCCCGTGGAGCCGGAGGCGTGGAAGATCACGTTCACGCCCTGCTGGTACTGGGAGAGGCCCAGCTCCTGGCCACGCCCCGGGTTCTTGAAGGCGTCGGGGGTGACACCGGCGTATTGGGCGATCACCGTGCAGTCCGGGCAGACCGCCTGCACGCCGGCCCGGTACCCCATCTCGAACTTGTGGATCAGCGGGAAGTCCATCCCGCCGACGAAGCCGAGCTTCTTCGACTTGCCCACGAGCGCGGCGAGCGCACCCACGAGGAACGACCCTTCTTCCTCGCGGAACTTGAGGGCGGCGAGGTTGTCGGGGGGCGGCACCGGCTTGCCGTTCGCATCGATCGCGACGGCGTAATCGACCCCGGCGAACTTCACCCCCGGGTACTCCTTGGCCAGCAGCGTGAGGTCGTCGGAGAAGATGAAGCCGACGCCGATGACGAGGTCCATCCCTTCAGCGGCCAGGAGGCGCAGGCCGGCTTCCCGATCGGACCCTTCGCCGGGTTCGATGAAGCGGACGCGGGCGCCGAGTTCCTTCATGGCGCGTTCGGCGCCCAGGAAGGCCCCGTCATTGAAGGACTTGTCGCCGCGCCCGCCGACGTCGAAGACAATACCAACATCCACCCCGTCGCCCGTGGCAACGCGGGTGGCACCGTCCGGTTCTATGAAGAGGAGCGCGAGGTGCACGGCGACGAGCACCAGCAGCGCCACGATCAGCTTGCGCATCGGGGGGGGAAAGGTCGCGGCGGTCCGTGGGGGCCGGAAGGGGGTTGACCTACGCCGTTGACCGCGGGGGCCGCGGGGGGGAGGTTTCCCCCATCCTTGGCCCATCCTGAGATGACCAACCGTCGCTCCTTCCTCGGCGCCGCCGCTGCCGCAGGTGTTGCCCCGCTCCTATCGCCGCGCCTGCTGGACGCCATGGAGCGCAGGATCGAGCCGTGGCGCGGCCTGGCCCCCCTTCAGGCGGCCACCGAGGAGGACTTCTGGGACGAGGTGCGCGAGGCCTTCCCGACCCACCCGTACATCAACCTCGAGAACGGCTACTCATCGCCCCAGCCCCGCATGACCTGGGACGCCTTCCAGCGCCACGAGCGGGACGTGAACGATGGGCTCTCGTTCTACATGCGACGTCGCCGGGCGGCGGACCACGCCCGGGTGAAGGCCGAGCTGGCGGCGGTGGCCGGGGTGCCGGCCGACGAGATCGTGATCACGCGGAACACCACCGAATCGATGGCGACGGTGATCCACGGGATCGAGACGGCGCCAGGGGACGAGGCGGTGGTGTGCAACCAGGACTATGGGTCGATGCTGGAGCAGTACCGGCAGCAAGAGCGTCGGCGCGGGCTCAAGAACGTCGAGATCTCGGTCCCGCTGCACCCGAAGAGCGACGACGAGGTGGTGGACGCGTATGCGAAGGCGATCACCCGCCGGACGAAGCTCCTCCACCTCTCGCACATGATCAACATCAGCGGGCAGGTGTTGCCGGTGCGGAAGATCGCCGACATGGCGCACGCCCGCGGCGTGAGCGTGATCGTGGACGGTGCGCATGCCTTCGCGCACCTGGACTTCACGATCCCGCAGCTGGGGAGCGACTACTACGGGGCCTCGCTGCACAAGTGGCTCTGCACCCCGTTAGGCGCCGGGCTCCTGCACATCAAGAAGGACAAGATCGCCAGCGTGTGGCCGTTGATGGGCGACACCTCGCACGCCGACGACGACATCGCGAAGCTGGAGCGCATCGGGACGTTGCCGACGTGGACGATCATGGCGATCTCCGACGCGATTCGCTTCCACACCCTCGTGGGGGTGCAGCGCAAGGAGGCGCGGCTGCGCTACCTGCAGGAGTACTGGACGACGAAGGTTCGCGACATCCCGAAGGTGTACCTCAACACGCCGACCGGTGCGCGCGCGGCCGGCATTGCCAATGTGGGGATCACGGGGATGACGCCGGAGGCGCTGGCGACGGCGTTGTTCGATCGCTTCAACGTGTACACGGTGGCGATCAACAACGTGGCGGTGAAGGGGGTGCGGGTGACGCCGCACCTGTACACCACGACCGCCGAGCTCGACACGTTCGTGGACGCGATCCGGGAGCTGGCGCGGGGCTGAGTCGCATCAGCGGGGCCAGCGACTCGCTGGTCCCGCCCGGCCTTGCCGTGAGCGCCTAACGCGGCGCCCGCACCGTGATCACCCGCTCCGCCCGCACCGGGGCCGTGCCGGTCGCCGTGACCTCCAGCTGCATCAGGTAGCGACCCGGCTTGAGCGTCGCGAGGTCCACCACCACCGCACGCGGCGTGAACCCTCGCCCACGGGCAGACTGGTCCGTCATCCCCACGGACACGGGCTGCGACTCCCGCGCCAGCTTGAGCGCCGTGAGCCCGCGACGCAACCAGCTCCCGTCCTTCTCCTCGGGCGCCACCGTGATGTTCACCTGGATCCCCTCACCGGTGGGATCGGTGTTGTACGTCTCCCAGTAGATCCCGACCTTCGCGCCCTCGGTCACCACCTGCGACGCACTGGCATGCGGCAATACGTCGTCGAGTCGGCGTGGCATCCCTTCATACGGATCGAAGAGCAGCAGGTCTGAGATGGCGACCCGCGACGTGGGGAACTCGCTCGCGCGCATTCCATATCGCGCGCGCGACAATGTGCTCGTCCCCGAACCAAACACCTCGGCGCTCATCAACATCGGCGCCCACGGCGACATGGCGGTGAGCGTGCCGCGTGCCGGCGGATTCGCGAGGCGCACCACACTCGCGTCGCCTTCCTCACCACGCGTGAGGGCCAGCGCGGCGTTGAGCCGCTCGGTGCCGGCCAGCGGTGCGAGCGTGCGATCGTCGGACACGTCGTACGCCATCACCACCAGCGCGGAGTCGCCGCGGCGGAAGATCGCGGACTGGTGTCGCAGGTTGCG
>JAEUJK010000012.1 GCA_016794735.1 Gemmatimonadota bacterium
GCCCCCTTGGCGAACACGCGCACGACGTCGGGTCGTGCGGGCACCCGGTGCGCCGTTGCCATCCACTGCCGCTCGCTGGAGAAGGGGATCTCCGCCACGTCGGGAAACGATGCCAGCAGGTCGCGACGTGTCATGCCGCCCTTGGCCGCGAGGGCGAGCAAGGCGATCTCGGTGGGGTCGCCGGTGCTCCGCCAGTCGCCGTCCCGGTGATCGAGTGTCGCACGATTGGCGAGCGCTGCGGCGCGCAGGAGTTCACTGAGCACCGGGTCGTCCGCTGTGACCACGCGCGTGCCCTCGAGGAGGAACTCCCCAACCGGATCCTGCACCCGCGCGTCGTCGCCGGTCACGCGGTACTCGCGATGTTCCGTGGCCACGACCGTCGCACTCATCAATCCCGCAGTGAGCGTGCCGGTCTTGTCCGTACACACCACGGTGGCGGAGCCGAGCGTTTCCACGGACGGCAGCCGCCTGACGAGTGCACGACGCCGCGACATGCGGTGGACGCCAACGGCGAGCGCGACGGTCGCCACGGCGGGAAGCCCCTCGGGGACCGCGGCGATGGCGAGCGCGATGCCGGTCTGTACCACGGACCACCAGGGTTCGCCGCGCAGCAGGCCGATGGCCGCGACGACGGCCGCGACGAGCAACGCAACCACCACCAGGCGTCGGCCGAGCGTGTCGAGGCGCTGTTCCAGCGGTGTGCGGTCGTCCGGCAGTTCACTCGTGAGGATACCGACGCGCCCCACCTCGGTCGCGCCGCCGGTGGCCGTGACTACGGCGTGGGCCACGCCGTTGATGATCGCGGTGGACTGGTACACCATGTTCACCCGGTCGGCGACACTCGTGTCATCCGGGAGGACGCGGTCGGCTTCCTTGGCGACCGGCAGCGATTCCCCGGTCAGCAACGCCTCGTTGGTGCGCAGCTCGGTCGCCTGCAGCAGCCGTGCATCGGCTGGCACCGCCTGCCCGCTCTCGAGCGCGATCACGTCGCCGGGGACCAGCTCGCGGGCGCTGATGTCGTGCAGGCGCCCGCTGCGGATCACTTGGGCACGCCGGACCTCCAGGCGGCGCAGGGACTCGGTGGCCCGGTGCGCCCGCAGTTCCGTGACGAACCCCAGCAGGGCATTGATGACGAGGACCGCGCCGATCGCGACGGCGTCGCCCGCATCGCCGAGCATGGCGGCGATGACCGCCGCGATGATGAGCAGCAGGACGACGACACTCCGGAACTGGCGCGCGAAGATCGTCCATGCCGAGGCTGGCGGCCTGAGATCGATGTGGTTCGGGCCGACCTGCAGCAGCCGTTGTGCGGCGTCCTCCAGCTCGAGCCCGCTCGGCGTGGATCGCAGCCGCGTCAGGACCGCGTCGATGGGCAGTCCGTGCCACGATACCGACGGGCCAGCCACGGCATCGTCGCGCCGGTTGCCTGGGGTGACCGCTGAGACTGGCACGGGGCGGTACGGGTGAGGGGTCCCACAGCATGGCATGGGGCGCACGGTAACCCAACAGGTGTTCGACGCCTTCCTGTCCTCCAAAGTCGGACGCGCGCGACTGCAGTGCGCCAATCCCTTGCGACCACGTCAGGCATCTCCGTATTGGCGGCGGCGGACCCTAGTTGTATATTGCCGGTGCGTTCGCGGGACGAGTCAGCCGCGAACGGAAGCCTTCTCGCGAGACGTCGTCGGAAGGCAGTGTGCCGGCGGTTTCGGTGCCGGTGCACGGGTTGTGGGGTCGCTGGTCACAGCCGTGGCCCTGTCTGCCGGAGAGGGCACCTGCGTCGGGCTCGTCCGACAAGGGAAAGGTCGCCAGACCGGCCGCTTGCCTGGTGGTTCGAACAGCTGTCGGGCAAACGGCACCGAACCGAAGGAATGACGATCGCCAGCGCGAGGACCCCCATGGGCGCAGCAATGCCTCCATGGGGGTTCGACGTTTCGGGCGGTCCACACTATCGGCCAGCGCGGGAACCCGGTGGGGCGTCGCGGCCCCGCGATGAACTGCCCCTTGACCCTGAAGTACGCTTCAGGGTTTATCGTGGAGCCATGACCAGGTCGCCCATGGAATCCACGCGCACCCCACGGTTGCCCGGCGCCGTCGATGGCCCCACGCTCCGTATCGGGGACCTCGCCGCCCGCACCGACGTGACGGTCGAGACGTTGCGGTACTACGAGAAGCGGGGACTGCTCCCCGCGCCGGGACGGCGCGTGAGCGGGTACCGCGAGTATCCGGAAGCCACGGTGTTGCTGGTGCGCTTCATCAAGCGCGCGCAGTCACTGGGTTTCACCCTCGCCGAGGTGGAGGAGCTGGTGCGATTGCGTGCACGCGCCTGGATGGGTGATGCGCCACATCGCTTGCGCGAGGCGACGGTGGCCAAGGTGCGCGACATCGACGAGCGGCTGCGGCAACTCCGTGCGCTGCGCAGCGAACTCACGGCGCTCGTCGCCGAGTGCGACGCGGCGTGCGAGGACCGAACCCCCCTTGGCGCGGACGACCCACGTGAGTGTCCGCTGGTCGATGCCCTGGATACAACCGAGACGCAAACCAAACCACGGCGTGCTGCCAGGCGGCGCCGTCCGCGGTGACAGGTATGGGTGCTCGTCGACGCCGGGTGGCGAGCGCTCGCAGGACATGGTCCCGGCCGCAGGTCACCCTTCGATGGAGGATACACCAATGAACGATCTCGCCTGCACGTGTGGGTGCGGGGACGATTGTCCCTGTGGCACCGGCTGCTGCTGAAGGGCGCAGCCCAGCGCGATGAGGGGACGGTCGCCACAGCTGGCGGTCGTCCCCTGTGTGTCTGTGCTCCGCCTCCTGGGTGAGCGGCTTGGGGTCAGCGCCACATCGCCGGCGGGTCGACCACCCAGCCGTCGGGGCTGTTGGTGGTGACGTTGCAGGCGGCGAGTGATCCGTCGTAGCTCACGGGCGACGCGGTACACGTAACAGTGCACGCGTGTCGACGGCGTGACGCGTCACGGCTTCGCCGGCGGGCCGGCCGGGTGCTTCTCGCACACCGGGGGCTGCTCGGCGCTCCAGGCCATCGATGCAATCCGCCACTTGCCGTCGCCCTTCACCAGGACGAACACGTCCGCCCCGCAGTGCGACCATTCCCCGTTGCGGTAGAGGTCGTAGGGATACCACACCATCGCCACACCGCCATTGACCATGGCCTGTGGCTTGAACCCGCGTTCGACCACCCCGGTCATCGGGGAGTTCCGCTGCGCCTCGCGGGTGCGGGCGCGATAGATCGTGACGCCGTCGCGCGTCGCGGTCGGGTACAGCACGGCCTCGGGCACCATCAGGTCGGTGAACCCGATGACATCGCCGCGGGTGATGGCCGCGAGCGCCGAGTCGGCGATGGCAATTACCGCGGCCTTGGGATCGGGGGCCTGCGCGACAGCAGCGCGTGGCAGGACAGTGGTGAGGGCGAGGGCCGCAATGGTGATGGTGCGCATGGTCAGGGATCCAGGAGGTTCAGGGTAAGGACGCGGCGGCATCCGGTCACGGGCGCCGAGTGCACGCGCGACGTGGCACGGAGCGCCTAACGCGGTGGAGAGGCGCTCGAACGAAGAGGTCACTTCGGCTTCACCTTCGCCTTGACCTCCTCGATGAAGTTCTGCACCAGCACCAGCTCGTCGGGCTTCGGCGTCACGCTGCCCACGGCGCGCGAGAGGAGCAGGCGCGTGCCGTCCCGCGCCACGTCGAACGCCATCAAGGTGGTCGGCGAGTAGGGCGTGAGATTGAACAGCCGCGACGGCACGCCCGTGGCGAAGGCGGATCCCGGCACGACGGGCACGCTGATCAGGTCCGCGCTCCCGGTCTCGACGTAGAGCAACTCTCGCCCGTCCGGCGACCATCGCGGCAGGGCGCCTCCCACGGAAGACACCTGGCGCTTGGCCACCTTCGTATCCGGGAACGGGCGCACGAACACGTGTGGTGAGCCGCTTTCGTCGCTTTGGTAGGCGAGCCACTTGCCGTCCGGCGAGACCGCAGGATTGCTCTGTATGCCGACATCGACGACCAGCTCACGAGGAACCGTGTCACCCTCGGTCCCCAACGCGAGCAGGTCGCTGTTGACGGAAAAGACGACCCATTTGCCATCGGTCGTGACCGTGGTCCCCAGGACGTTGTATCTCGACTTCCACATCTGGACGGGGAGCGCGCTGGCGTCGGCCGGCATGCGCCATACCCCGGTGGTCCCTCCGGAGTAGATCCACTTGCCATCGGGCGACCACGCGGGGAACCCGAAGCCGCCCTCCGCGATCTTCACGGACGGGCCGCGGTCGAGCTGCTTCACCCACAGCTGACGCGAACCGACAGGACCGGTGGAGAAGACGGCCGCTCGTGCGTCCGGCGACAACACGGGTCGAGACGAGATCTCCGCAATCGAGGAGGGGTCGACCGGAGTCGCCGAGCCGGCTCGTGTGACCCAGACCAGTTCACGCGTCGCGCTGAACGCGCTGCCCGCGCTGTAGGCCAGGAGACCATTGTTAGAAATGGCGAGATCCGCGCGCGCATTTCCGCGGACCGAGAGTCCGCTGGTCAGCGCCACGCCATCCCCGGTAAGCGAGAGGGTCTCGAGGTCAAAGGGGGCGGCCATGAGGGCGCCGCCCGACGTCACGATGACCAGGTAGCCGGGTGCCATGTACTGCGCGCGAATCCCGCGGGTGAGCACCTTGTGCTTCCGCGTGCGGAAGTCGAGCACCCCGATGTCCGAAGCGTCGGGATCGCTGCCCCGGGCGACGGTGAACAGGACCCCGCGCCCGTCAGGTAGTGCGGAGGGGACGTAATGGTAGGACTCGCCAGTGGCCGAATCCGGCGACGTCGCAAGCTCGGCCACGCCGCCGGCTTCCTTCACGCGCCCGAGGCCGTCGCCCGCAAAGTGGCCGTCGTAGTAGATGTACCCATCGCTCGCCCACGTCACACCACCGGCGTCAACGAGCGAGTCGGTGAGGGTGAGCGCCGGGCCGCCATCGAGCGAGACGCGCTTGATGCTGCGTTTCCCCGCAAAGGAGGTAAAAGCGAGATGCCTGCCATCCGGCGAGAAGGCCGGATTCATGCTCATCTCGGTCCCGGCAATCGGCGTGGCGCGCAGCTGGTCCAACGGGCGCAGCCAGAGCTGGGTCTTGGCGGGCTCCGCGGGAGATTGTCCGACGTACACGATGGTCCGGCCGTCCGGCGACACCGCGATGCGTTGCGCCACGACGTTGTCGGTCAGTCGCTGGCTGTCAGGCAGCAACAGGCTGAATCGCGAGATCTCATGGGACGGCGCGGCAGACCCACGCGCGCTCCACACCGCAAATGCGGTCGCGACCAAGGCGATCGCGGCGACCGCCAGGAATGGTGTGCTGCGGTAGACGCTCGCCCGGTTCGCATGGCCAGCCGTGATCGCCGCCGTGCCGTGGGCAAAGGTCGCGTTCGCCAGTGCATCGCTAAACGCCTTCGCGCTTTCGAAACGGTCGGCGGGCAGCTTCTCCAATGCCCGCGACAGTGCGGCGACGACGTTCGGCGCCACGTTCTTGCGCATCGCCGTCACCGGCGCGGCCGGCTCGGTGATGATCTTCATGATGATCTGCTGCGCCGCGCCCCCGATGTGCGGCGGCTGGCCGGCGAGCATCTCATACAGGACCGAGGCGAGCGAGTACACGTCGGAGCGTGGCGTGATCTCCTTCTCCGCCGTGGCCTGTTCGGGGGACATGTAGTGCGGCGTGCCTAACGACAGGCCGGTCTCGGTCATCCGCCCGCCAGCCGCGGCACTGACCGCGAGGGCGATCCCGAAGTCCATCACCATCGCGCGGCCATCGTGGAGCAGGATGTTCTCCGGCTTGATGTCGCGGTGGATCACGCCGTGGCGGTGGGCGTAGTCGAGGGCATCGGCCACCTCGCGCGCGATCCGGATCGCCTCGTCGACACCGAACTGCGTCTCCCGGTTCAGCTTCTCGCGGATCGTCTCGCCCTGGATGTAGGGCATGACATAAAAGAGGAAGCCGTCCGCCGTCCCCGAATCGAAGAGCGGCAGGATGTGCGGATGGCTCATCGCCGCGGTGGTCTTGATCTCCACCACGAAGCGCTCGGCGCCGAGCACCGCGGCGAGCTCGGGCTTCAAGACCTTGATCGCGACCTTGCGGTCGTGCTTGAGGTCCTCGGCGAGATAGACGGTCGCCATGCCGCCGGCGCCGAGCTCACGCTCGATGCGGTAGCGGTCCGCGAGGGCCGCTCCGAGACGTTCCGACAAGGACATGCAAGGGGGCGGAGGGGGGGACGACGGCCTGCAGGAGACGCGTGCTCCGTCACCCGCCGGGCTCAGCGGC
>JAEUJK010000408.1 GCA_016794735.1 Gemmatimonadota bacterium
TTCGGCATCCACTCGGGGAACCTCGCGAGCAACGTGCTGAGGTCTCGTGTGGCGGCCTCTGATGTCACGCCCTCGCGGAGTCGCCCGACGCCGACGTACGGATGGTTGTTCCAGAACGGGCCCGCCGGATCGAGGCCGAGCGGAAGCCATGCGTCGACAGCCAGCCCTTCGAGGTTGCCGGTCGAGGCGAATGGTCCAGGCATGGGAAGGGTGAGGCCAGGCGCCATCACCCCGATCACTTCCACCGGGCCGTTGTCGGTGGTCAGCGTCGTTCCCACGATCGCCGGATCACCACCAAAGCGCCGTTGGTGGAACTCGTAGCTCAATACCGCCACGGGCGACGCGCCGGGGCGGTCGTCTCCTTCCTGCATGCGGCGTCCGAGTGCCACGCTCGCTCCAAGCACGTCCTGCACCGTATGGGTGATGCGCGCCGTGCTCACCTGCTCGGCGTTGCCACCGGACGTGATGGTCATCGCACCCTGGCCGTAGATGCCGAAGGTGCGGAAGGACCGGTTGTGCTGCTGGATGTGAAAGTAGCCGCCGGGCGAGACCCCCCAGCGGCGTTCGCCACTCCCCGGCACGGTGGCCGGGTGCAGCACGGAGACCAGCTCTCCGCTGTTTGTGTATGGAAGCGGCCGGAGTATCACGGCATCGACCACGGCGAACATCGCCGCAGCAGCCGCGAGGCCGAGGGCGAGGGTAGTGAGCGTGATCCGGGTGAACGCCGGGCTACGGCGCAACGAACGCACCGCGTGCGCCAACTCGCGCCGCAACCCGTCGACCCACGACGCGCGCCGGTCGCGACGGAGGGTCTCTTCATCGATGGCGCGGGTGGCGCTGCGGTACGCTTCCACGTCGCCAAAGCGCTCGCGCACCTTGCGCGTGGCCTCCTCGCGCGAGAGGCCGGTGGCCACGAGCTGCGCGATACGCTCCTCTATATGGAAGGCCAGCTCGGCGTCGACGTCGGCCGCGAGGCGTTCCTCGGACCGCGGCAGGTCGACAGCGCGGCGCCGGGGAGGGAGTGCGCCAGGCATCAGCCCACCTCCACCGTGAGGATGCGATGCATGACCTTGGTGTACCGCGTCCACCGCGTGGTTTCCTCGGCCAGGTGTCGCCGGCCACGTTCGGTGAGCCGATAGAACCGCGCGCGCCGCTGCGCGTCGGTGTAACCCCATTCGCCGGCGATGAGCTTCTTCTGTTCGAGCCGGTGGAGGGCCGGGTAGAGGGCTCCCTCTTCGACGGCCAACTCCTGGTGGGTGACGTCCTCCAGCCATTTCACGACGCCGAGCCCGTGCTTGGGACCCCAGCTGAGCGTGCGGAGGATGATGAGGTCGAGGGTGCCGCGGACGAGGTCGAGCTCGGAGGCAGGAGGCATGGTCGTCACCTAAGGTTCTTAGGTTAGATGCCACCTCGTGCGAAACGGTTTCACCGGAGCGATTCTACAGCCGACGTGTTCGTGAATGCAGCAGGAGGTGGCGACGGCCGCAGCCGCACACCACCTCCGTTATGCGTTACCGTGCGCGCCGTGGAGCGCGCCGTTGCTCAGGCGCGCGACTGCACCGCGACGACCATCCAGTCGGTGGCGAGCGTCGTGCCATCGGTGGCGCGAATGGTCTCCTTGAAGATGTGCTGGATGAAGCACGGGTTCGGCGTGACCGATGGGCCAGCCATGCTGAACTTG
>JAEUJK010000077.1 GCA_016794735.1 Gemmatimonadota bacterium
GAACGGGACGCTCGGGGAGCAAAAGGTATCCATCGTAGCGAGCTTCCGCGATCCGCAGAAATGGGACTCGCAATTGGTCCCGAACCGGCTACGTTTGGGTTCCCGGCGGGCCATGGCGCCGCCGCGGTGGGGGCTGGCGGAGGCACGCGACCCCGACGCAGTGACTAGGTTGGACCGGGGTTTCGGGACGTAGCGCAGTCCGGTAGCGCACCTGAATGGGGTTGGTGGCGGGCGCTTCGCCCCCGCTCACCGTCCTCGCCTCGGCGAGCCGAGGCTTCGGATCAGGGGGCTCGCGGGAAACCCGCGACCCCATTGCAGTGAGTAGGTTGCTGGAGTTTCGGGACGTAGCGCAGTCCGGTAGCGCACCTGAATGGGGTTCAGGGGGTCGCGGGTTCAAATCCCGCCGTCCCGACTTGAAGGAGCGGCTTATGCCGCTCCTTCGTCGTTTCGGGCCGCCGGCGCCTTGGCTGCGGCGCTTCGCGCCTCCGCTCCAAATCCCGCCGTCCCGACTCGAAAAAGAGCGCCTCACGCCGCGCCCTCATCGTTTCGAGCCACGTTGCTGCGGCGGACTACCAGCGACGCGACACGCCGATCCCGCTGAACACGTCGCGACGACCCAGGCCGTTGTGGCCGATCCCGCCGCGCACGTCCAGCTGCAGGTTCGGGTTGAACACCCAGGTGAACCCCATGTTGGAGTAGTGCGACGCCGGCGCGAAGGCCTGCTGCGGGAAGAAGCCGAAGTACTCCGTGTAGAGCCCCAGCTTGTCCGTGAGGCCGAACCCGAACGAACCGGTGGCCGCCACCTCGCCGACCGTCTCGATGTCGTCGCGGATCCAGCTGTAGTTCAGGTTCGACGAGAACGCGACGCGATCGCTCAGGTCCCAGGCGGCCGTGAGCTTCATCTCCGGCTGCAGCTTGGTAGCGCGGAACGGCTGCGCCCCGGTGGGCAGCGACGACGCGACGATCAGGGACATCTTCGGGACGACACCACCACCCGGCAGCAGCCCGACCTTCGCGCCCAGCGACGCATCCTCGAGGCCCTGCTGCCGACCGCTTGGGGAGCGCACGACGGCGTATGAGTTGAACCCGAGGCGCAACTCGGCGCGCGGCGCGAGCCCAACGCGCAACAGCGCCTCACCGACGGTCGTGCCGGTCTCCTCGCCCACGCGTTGCACGGTCGCGCCGGACTCCAACTGCGCCATGCCGGGCGCGATGGTCTCCGAGCTCTCCGTGAAGTCGGGGCGATCGGTCACAAGGGGTTCCAGGTCCGCACGCGGCACACTGGCGCACGCGGTGCTGAACAGGACGGCGGAAAGGACGACCAGCGAGGGGCGCATGGCAGCTCCGGAGGGGGGGTGTGGCCATCGCAGGGTGCGATGCTCCGGGTGCCAGTCTCGACGGGTCGGTGCGACCACTTGAGCCCGCCTCACGGTGCGGCCTCGGGCCCCCGCACGAGGGCCACCGGGTCGCGCGACGAACGCGGATGACGCCCCTCAGGCCGGGTGGCCCGGGAGCTTGATCGCGGCGACGAGCTCGGCCAGCGCCGAGAGCGAGAAGGGCTTCTGCAGCACGCGACACTTGGACCGATCGAGGAACTCGGCCGCGTCGGCCTCGTAGACGTCGCCCGTGGCGATCACGAGGTGATCCACCAGCTCGGGACGGTGCGCGCTAAGCCAGGCGTGCAGCTCCGCGCCGCCGACGTGGGGCATGCGCAAGTCGGCGACGATGAGGTCATAGGCGGGACGCCCGTCCTCGGATCCGCCCAGCAGCGGAAGCGCGCCGGCACCGTCCGCGGCCTCGTCCACCCGCCACCCCTGTCGCTCGAACCAGCGACGGACCACGGAACGAATAGCCGGCTCGTCGTCGACGATCAGTGCATGGCCGGGCCCATTCGCCTTCGCGCGGCCCATCACAGCGGTCATTACGGCCTCCGGTTCGGGCACGTCCTCACGAAGCGACGTGCCCGTCACCACTCCGGTATCGGCCCGCGGGCGACCGGACTTGAGGCCCTGCCCTACGCCAGGCGCTGCATCCGGGTGTGCAGGTGCTCCCGGTAAGTACGACTCAACTTCAACTGCCGTCCGTCCCGCAGGATCACCACGTAATCCCCAGCAAACCAGGGTTGGAGTTCCCTGATCCGGTCGAGGTTCACAATGACCGCCCGGTGGATCCGCACGAACATCGACGGGTCCAGCTGCGCCTCCACCCGCTGCATCGTCTCCCGGATGAGGTGCGACACCTTGCCTGTATGGATCCGGACGTAATTACCGGACGCCTCGAACCAATCGACATCGGTCGCCTTCACGAAGAAGACGCGACCATCGTGCTTGACCATCAACCGGTCGACGAACCGGTGACGCGGCGCCGCCGGGGCCGGCGCCGTCCCGTTGGCGGGCGCGGAGCGATCCACCGAGGCCACGGCCCCTTCGCCCAGTACCTGCTCCAGCAACGCGCGAATCTTGCGCCCCTGCTCCGCCGAACTGCGCTGCTCCAGGTGCACCCGCGCGCGAACGAACGCCGAGCGGAAGCGGTCGGTATCAAACGGCTTGAGCAGGTAATCGATCGCGTGCACATCGAAGGCGCGGACCGCGTACTCGTTGAATGCCGTCACGAAGATCGTGGGCGGCATCTGGTCCACACCAAGCGCATCCACCACGCCGAACCCGTCGAGGTCCGGCATCTGCACATCGAGCAGGACAAGATCCGGGCGATCGCGCTGGATCACCTCGACGGCCTCGCGACCGCTCCCGACGTCGTCGATCACCTCAACGTCGTCCTCCAGACGGAGCAGGCGGCGCATGCGGCGCCTCGCGATCGGCTCATCGTCAACAATCAACACACGAACGGGCATAGGCAGTACTCCGGTGTGGGGTGATGGGGGGAGAAGGAGGGTGAGGAATCGGGGTGGGGCGTGGTGCGCACTACGACGCGAGAGGGGAGATGGTCTCAGCGGCCTGGACGGCCGCCTCGGCATCGTCGCCGATGATGAGGAGGATGCTGGCCGGGTCGGGAACCAGCACAGACACGGTGTTACCGGCGAGTTCCACGGCACGTTCCGCCAGGCCATGCCGATGCCACCACAAGTGAGACCCGCCAGCCCGGGCTCTCCCCTGCAATTTTGCCCGAATCGCGATGCGGGTCGTGCCAGAGAGGCGCGTGGCGTCCACCTCAACGACGAGGGGCTCCGTCGGCTCGATCCAGGCATTGGCGAGGAGTTCGTCCACCGCCGCGCAGACGATACGGCTCGGGACCAGGTCGGTCATTGCCTCGGAATCCACGCGCTGCACCAGCTGGACCCCGGGCCGCACGCCAAGCCGGTGGCTCTCGATGCATGCGCTCACCAACTCGAGTTCACGAGCTACGCTCGTCGTAGGCCGACGGCCGATTTCCAGCGTCAACCGCAGCGTATCGGCGAGTCGCGTAATGAGCCGCTCGGCGCGGTCCGCGTCCTCGTGGACCACCGACTCGAGGTGCTCCAGGGTGGCCAGCACGAACTCGGGGCGCAGCTGGATGCGCACGGCCTGGAACCGCGAGCGCGCGAGTTGCGCGGTGAGTCGCGCGGTCTCCACGGCCCGCATGCGATACCAGGCGACGAAGTCCCGCGAATGGGACCACGCCAGGATCGCGAGGTAGATGAAGAAGTCGCCGGTCAGCGGGTTGAGGTTCCCGTAGGAAAACACGGGCTGCTGGCTGAGCCCCATCATGCGCAGGCCCCACACGTGGATCACCCCGCAAGCGAGGGCGAGCAGGACGTGCACCGGCAAGCGACGCGGCCAGTTTTCCGGCGTGAAGCGATACCGACGCGCGACCCAAAGCACGGGCAGCGAGAGGCCGAGCCAGATGAGCGAGGTCCCGAGCTGGAGCGACGCGACGGTCCACACCTCCATCTGCGTCCCCTCGGGGCGCACGCTGCCGAACAGGACGACCTGGTTGGTCCAGAAGATCGCGAGCAGCAGCCACACGCCGGCGATGCCTAACCAGATGCGCACCGACAAGGCGGGCGACGCCTCGACCTGCGGGGCAGCCGCTGCAACAGGAATCGCCGACGAAACGGTCGCACCAGGGAACTCGCCCGTCTTCCAGTCCGCGGGCTGCTCCTCGGGGAGCGCCGCCGGCGTGCTCTCAACCCGACGCGTCAGCGACGGTTGCCAGGGGACCTCGACCACGACCTCCACGCCGCCTTCACTGCGATTGCGGATCGTGAACTGGTGATCGCGCCCGTACAGCTGGCGCAGCCGCTCGACGACATTCGACAGGCCGATCCCGGTCGGGGGTTCGTCGAGCGCCGAGCCGCGCAGCCCGACGCCGTCGTCCTCCACCACCAGTCGCAACCGATCGCCACGCGGACGCGTGGCCGAGATGCGGATCCAGCCGGGCGCGAGTCGCCCCGAAAAACCATGGCGAATCGCGTTCTCGACGAGCGGCTGCAGGAGCAGGTGCGGCACGAGTCCGCGACGGAGCGCCTCGGGGACATCCACCTCGACGCGCAACCAGTCCGAAAACCGGGTGCGCTGGATGTCGAGGTACGGCTCGAGCCCGGCGAGTTCATCGGCCAGTGAGACTTCGTCCTCACCGCGCCGCTCCAGCGAGATGGCGAGCAACGCACGCAGCCGGCGCAGCATCCGCGCCGCGGTCGCCGGCGTCTCGTGCGCGAGTTCCTGGATCGTGTTCAGCGCGTTGAACAGGAAGTGCGGCTGCAACTGCGACTCCAGGTACTGGAGCTGCGTGCGAGCGAGCTGCGTTTCGAGCAGGTCGGCGCGCATCACGCGGTCGGCATACCGCCGTTGGGCTTCCAGCGCGCGCCCGATGACCACCAGCGTGATGTAGACAAACACCCACACGTCCAGCCACCACACCATGACCGGCAGGTACGGATCGACCGGTCGATCACCAAAGAACGACACCGCCTGCCGACGCACCTCGGAAACGAGCGAAGCGAGGACGAACGCGGCCATCGCGTGGCCCGCGATGCTGACCACCCACCCCACACGCCGCGGCGCGAGGAGGGCGGCCAGGCGAAACACGACCGGGGTGAGGAAGGCCCAGGTCCAGGCGATCGCGAACGCGCTCGGGACGGTCCAATGCAGGGCTTCCGCGGGCGTCGAATAGGCGACGGTCCAGATGACGCTGTAGCACACGCCATAGAGCGTCCACGCCGCGAAGACGTAGAGCCACACCGACCGTCGTTCCATCTGCTTGACGCTCGTTGGGTTCGCCATGCCCCCCCTGGGCGTGAGACCGCGCGGACTGTCGCCGGGCGAGGGGATGGTGGGGACGACGGGCGACGAATCCAAGGTGGCTGGGGCAGGCCGTGCTGTGGAAGCGACGAACGGAGGGACCAAAGCCGCGTCGTTCTTGGACCGTTGGATGGGGCCGAAGGTTGCCCCACCGGAACAACCGACGCGCGCCGTTCCACTCGTCCCGCCAACAGCCGGCTTCGTCACGCGGTGATTGGAGTCCGGGACCGGGAAGGACAGGATGCGTCCATGCCAAACTCCTGGTTCCTCGCCCCCCTCGCCCCCTTCGTCCCGCTCGCGCTCGCCGCGTGCCTGCAGACGCCAACGTTAGCGCCGCTCCCGGCAACGGGCACACGCATCCTCTTCATCGGCAACAGCCTCACCTACCAGAACGACCTTCCGGCGGTCATCAGCTCGGTGGCCCTGAGCGCCAACGATACCGTGCATGCGCGCATGGTGGCGTTCGGCAACTTCGCCCTCGAGGATCACTGGAACGAGGGGAGTGCCGCCCGGGCGCTGCGTGGCAATCGATGGGACTACGTCGTGATGCAGCAGGGCCCGTCCTCGTTACCCGAGAACCAGGCGCACCTGGCCACGTGGAGCGCGCAGTTCGCGCCACTCATCACCGCCGCCGGCGCGCGTCCCGTGTTGTACCAGGTATGGCCGGCGCGCACACGCCCGCAGGACTTTCCCGGCGTGAAGGCGGCCTACCAGAATGCTGCAACCCAGGTGGGAGGGCTCTTTGCCCCCGCCGGGGAAGCGATGCGCGAGGCCCTCGCCGGAACGCCGGAGCTGGCCGTCCTCGACATCGATGGGTTCCACCCGAGTCCCCTGGGCACCCTCCTCGCCGCGTACGTGATCTACGAACGGATCAGCGGGCGCCCGGTCACCGGTCTCCCCGTCCCGCCGGGCTATGGTGGCCTGACGCCCGCGACCCTCGCCAGGGTCCAGGCCCTGGCCCACGCCGCCGTGCTGGCGTCCCCCTGACGATCAGCCTACGGGCGAAATGCAGCCCGCGGGGAACTTGTTGAACAACTTGGTGAGCCCGTCACGCACCCGGCGGGCCAGCACCTCGTTGTTCCCGACGGCCCCGCTCAGGTCGGTCTGCATCCAGCCGCGCCAGATCAGCTTCTTTCCCTTCACGTCGGCGATGTCGATCAGCACGGTCCCTTCCTCGTAGTTGATCACCTGCGTCTGGGCGTAGCCGGTCTGGTCGTATCCCGCCGCGCGATCCACCTCGTACACGTTCACGCGATCGCGTACGGTGGCATGGAAGTGCACGGTCAGGTCGCCGCCCGACTGCGCCTTCATCAGCCCCAGCTTGCCGAGCTGCGCGTCGACCTGGCGCTGGACTTCCTGCACGAAGAACGGGTTGTTGTCGAGCCGCGGGTCACCGGTCGGGAATTGGTCCGGCATCTCCCACGTAAACGAGCGATAGGCGGCGGGCTGCAGGTCACTGGCGGCATCCGCGCCAACCGTAAGGGCGGGCGCACAGGCCACCGCGGTTGCGGCGAGCGCCAGCCACATGAGGGTTCTGGTCCGAGGGCACATGGTACCTCCTGCGTCACAGGGTGCAGGCCCCGGGTCCTGCGTTGGGGTCCGAGCTCAGCATACCCCCTACACCAGCACCTCGCGTCGGGCGGCTGCATTCGCACACGTCAGGGTTTGGACGATGCCTCGATCAGTGGTTTGCGGCCCCGACGGCTGACGGTGGGTTGACGGCGCCAGGTAAGTTGGGGGAATGCCGCCGCACACCCCGTCGCCAAGCCAACGCCAGGCCATCGAGGCCGCGTTGGGCCCGGTGCTCGTGATCGCGGGCCCGGGGGCCGGCAAGACGTTCTGCCTCGTCGAGCGCATCCGTCACCTCATCACGGTGCACGGCATCGCCCCCGCCAGGCTCTGTGCCTTCACCTTCACCAACAAGGCGGCGAACGAGATCTCCGATCGTCTCGGGGACCTGCCCGGTTCGAGCGACGTCCACCGGGGCACCATCCACGCCTTCTGTGCGGCATTGCTCCGCACGCACGGCGAGGCCGTCGGGATCCCGAGAGGCTTCGGCATCGCCGACGAGGCCTACCAGGGCGACGTCCTCGCGAGGCTCGGCACCCCCGCGCGATGGCACAAGGGCATCCTCACGGCGTTCGCCCGCCATCGCTTTCGCGACGAACCGCTCGAACCCGAGGACGCCAAGCGCCTCCAGCGGTACGAGCGCTACCTCGCCCAGCGGAATGTCCTCGACTTCGACCAGCTGGTGCTGCGCGCCGCGGGCGCCATGGAAACGGCGCACGTCCGCGACGCGGTCCGCGAGCGCTTCGACTACTTCCTGGTCGACGAGTTCCAGGACCTGAACCCGGTGTCGTTCGAGCTCGTGAAGCAGCTCGTCCCGGACACGCTCAACCTGTTCGCCGTTGGCGACGACGAGCAGTCGATTTACTCGTGGGCCGGCGCCGACCCGCGCGTCTTCGGCACGTTTGTCCGCGCGTTCCCGCAGGCACAGCGCATCACGTTAGGCGAGAACCGTCGCTGCCCGGCCCAGGTGATGGTCCCGGCACGACGCCTCATCGACCACAACCAGCGCACCTTCGACGAACCCAAGGTCATCGACGCGCCACGGCAATCCGACTTCCCGGTCACGTTCCACACGTTCGAGACCGCCGAAGCGGAGTCCGCATGGCTCCTCGAGGATGTCCGCGAGGCGCGCGCGCGCCATGGGCTGGCCTGGGGTGACATCGCCCTGCTCTACCGCACCAACGAGCTGGGCGGCCGGCTCGAGGCGGCCTTCCTTGGTGCGGGCCTCCCCTGCCGCATGTCGGCGGGACGCGCGCTCGCCGATCACCCGGTCGTGGCCTACCTCCTCGCCGCGCTCCGCGTCATCGCCCACCCCGGTGACCCGGCGCGTGAGGCGGGATTCTTTCGCGCGGTCCTTCCGCCCCTCCTGTTCGCCGACGCGCGTTCGCGCGCCGAACATCGCGACAACGACTTCGCCGGCCAGCTCGAGGGCATTGCCCGCGAACGGAAGGGCACGGATGCGGCGCGCATGATCCGCCGCGCCCAGGTTGAGCTGCAGAACCTGGCCGCCCTCGGTGAGCGGCACACGGGACTCGAGGCCCTCCTGCACGAACTCCTCTCGCAGCGCGTCGGCCAATACCGCTCAGCACTCGACGAGATGCACGATGAGCTGAGCGACCCCATCGACCACGCCGAGGTCCGGGCCCTCGCCGGCGACCTGGCCCACGCGCTGGCGTCTGGCCGCCCGGTGACCATCGCGCCGATGCACGGCGTCGAGGTGGCCATCCGTGCGATGTTCAGCAAGGCACAACTCGCCCGCCTGCTGCTCCCCCGGCCGTGGCCCGGCGGCGCCCTCGTCATCGGCCCCGACACCACCCCATCGCTCGGCGCCGCGTTAGGCACCTTCAAGGCGCTGCAGTTGCTCACCACGCGCGACTTCACCGACGTCTTCTCGGACTTCGTCGCGCTCGACTTCGAGGCGACCGACCTCGACCCGCGACGGGCGCGGATCATCGAGGTGGGCGCGGTGCGTGTGCGTTCGGGCCAGGTGGTCGAGCGCTTCCAGTCGCTGGTCCAACCGGGGATACCCGTCCCACCGGTCGTCACCCGCACCACCACGATCGACGACGCTATGTTGCAGGGCGCCCCGTCGTTCGCCGAGGTGTGGCCGGCGTTACGCGCGTTCCTCGATCGCGACCTCGTGATCGCGCACAATGGCCACACCTATGACTTCCCCCTGCTCAAGGCGGAGGTGGAACGACTGGGTGAGGCGTATGAGGTGCGCGGGTACGATTCACTCCCGCTCGCCCGTGAGGTCTACACCGGGAGTGCGCGCCTCGAATCGCTGGCCGTCGCCTTTGGCGTGCCGACGGGATCGAGTCATCGCGCGCTGGACGACACCCTCGCCCTCGCCGGCATCGTCCCGCACCTCAACGCGCGCAAGTTCGCGCGCATGCGCAAGACCGCGCTCGGCGGATGCGTGGAAGCGCTGGCCCTCGGGCTCGCGCTGACGAAGCAACTGTCCGAGGAGGGGCTGCGGCTCTTCCCGCGCATCCAGGTCTTCCCGCTCCTCAAACACGCCACGATCCTCGATGCGTACCGCGACGCGCGCGAGGCGGGTCACCCGGAATGGCCCACGTGGGACCAGGTCCTGGAGCGGCTCGGCGGCGCGGTCCGCATGGCGAAGGTGCAGCGGGATCGCGACGCGGACGATCGATATCCGGAGCTGATGGCGCGACTCCGGCTCGTGCTCGAGGGGCTCGCCGGTGATTCCCTGCTCGACCAGGTGCGTGCGTTCCTCGAGACGATCGTGCTTTCCCAGCAGGACGGCATCACGCCGGATCTCGACCGGGTCAACCTCCTCACCCTGCACGCCACCAAGGGGCTGGAGTTCAAGCACGTGTACATCGTCGGCACCTCGGACAACGACATCGTCCTGGGCAAGTCGGACCAGTGGACGCCAGACGATGTCGAGGAAGGGCGGCGCCTGCTCTACGTCGGGATGACGCGCACCGAGGAGCGCCTCGTCCTCACCGCGGCGGACCGGCGCGGCCAGAAGGTGTGCGACCAGCGCCAGTTCATCGCCGAGATGGGGCTGGTCGAGCAGCGCCACTGACGGCGGCGCGACGGTGGGGTCAGCCGCCCTGCCCCTGCAGCGCGTCGGTGAACCCGCGCACCGCCGGCGGACCGGCAAACGGCTCGTAGTCGTGCTTGAAGAAGACGTACGCCTCCTTCCACGGCTCGTCTTGCACGCGCCGCGCCCACGTCGCGAGCGAGTGGGCGTCGTAGTCGTAACGGTGCAGGCGCAGGTAACCCCAGTCGGCCGTCGGGATCATCGGTGACGCGAAGTCATCCTGGTCGGTGACCGTCAGCGCGTGGTTGCGTGCGCGCAGCTCCGCCACGACGTCGTCCTCGAACCAGCTGGCGTGGCGGAACTCGAAGGTGAATCGACGATCCCCCGGCAGCAGGTCGCAGAAGCGTTGCAGCCGCGGCAGGTCCTTCTTGAGGTTGGGCGGGCACTGGAACAACACGACGCCCAGCTTCGGGTCCATCGCCGCGAGGTTCTTCAGCAGGAACTCGAGCGGGCTCGCCGCCTCTTCCTTGAGCCGCGCGTGGTGCGTGATGCGTTGCGACGCCTTGAGCGCAAAGCGGAACTCGTCAGGCACCTGCGCGGCCCACTCGCGCATCACGTGTTCCTTGGGCAGCCGGTAGAACGTGTTGTTGATCTCCACCGTGGGGAACTGCGTGGCGTAATAGCCCAGCATCCCCGCGTCAGGCATGTCCTCGGGGTAGAACGGCCCCTTCCACTCCTTGAAGGCGTACCCGCTCGTCCCGACGAGGACCCTCACGACGCCTTACGCTCCTCGCTGCCGGCCTCTCCCCCGCCCTGCTTCGCCAGGCTCGCCTTCAGCGCTTCCATGAGGTCGATGATCTTGCCGCCGCCGTCCTGGCTCGGCTCCGCCGTGATCTCCTGGCCGTCCACCTTGCGGTTGATGGCCTCGAGCACACGCTCGCGCACGGTGTCGCGGTACTTCTCCGGATGGAATTCCTCGGTGGCCGTCTGCGCGATGAGCTGCTTGGCGAGCGTGAGCTCCATTGGCTTGATCTCGCCCTCGCCCACGGGCACCTCGGTCACGGCGCGCAATTCGTCCGCGTAGTGGAGCTGCTCCATCACCAGCACGCCGTCGCGGGGACGGATGAGGATGAGGTGCTGCTGCCCGCGCGCCGCATACTGGCCCAACGCCGCGTACCCCGTCTCCTCGAGCGCCTTGGCCAGCAGGCGGTAGGCGCGATCGCCACCCTTGTCCGGGCCGACGTAGTAGACCTTGGAGAGGTACTCGCGGTCCACCTTGGCCAGCGGGACAAACTCGATGATGTCGATCGTCCCGGTGGCCTTCTCCTCGAGCGCCTTCAGCTCTTCGGCCGTGAAGACCACGTACTGGTCCTTCGCGAACTCGTAGCCCTTGACCATCTCCTCGCGCGGGACGACCTCGTTGGTCTTGGGGTCGATGTACTGCTGCTTGAGCCGCGTGCCGCTCTTCTTCGACAGCAGGTTGAACGACACGCTCTGTCGCGACTCGGACGACGAATAGACGTTGACCGGGACGGACACGAGGCCGAACGATATGGTGGCGGTGCCAATGGAGCGGGCAGGCATGGGACCGGCGGTCGAGGGGTCGGGCGACGGGTCTGCACCCGTGCGCGTCAGGGCTTCCCTGCGAATGTATGTGGGGCGCCGCGTCCGTGTCGATGCCGGGGGACGGTTGGGAGCGGTGGAGCCTACCGGCCCCCGGCGACCCTCCTAGCTTTCGCGAATGGCCGACCAACCCGACGGCGTACCGGACGCCGCCGCCGCCCCAGACGACGCGCTTGCGACGTATCGCGCCAAGCGCTCGGCGGATCGGTCGCCCGAGCCCGTCGGCCACGTTTCGAACGTGCCGGGACGGCTCTTCGTCGTCCACAAGCACGCCGCCCGCCAGCTCCACTTCGACCTGCGCCTGGAAATGGACGGTGTGCTCCGGTCGTGGGCGGTGCCGCGCGGGCCGTCCTATGACCAGGGCGACAAGCGCCTCGCGGTGCGCGTCGAGGATCACCCACTCGAGTACGGCGACTTCGAGGGGATCATCCCCGAGGGGAACTACGGCGCCGGCGGGGTGATCGTCTGGGACCGCGGCGAGTGGGTGCCACTCGAGGATTGGCGCACCGGCCTCGAGAAGGGCAAGCTGCTCTTCGAGCTCAAGGGCTACAAGCTCAAGGGCAAGTGGACCCTGGTGAAGATCAAGAAGGCCGAGAAGGAGTGGCTGTTCATCAAGGAGCGTGACGGCTGGATGAAGTCGCCGGGCACGGACTTCGTGGAGACGTCGGTGCTCTCCGGACTGACCGTCGAGGAGGTCAAGGCCGGGAAGACGAAGACCAGTGAGCTGCGCGAGTTGCTGCACGGCGAGGCGCCGGTCGGGAGCGTCGATGTCACGCGCCAGCCGCTCATGCTCGCCGAAACGTCGGACAAGGCGTTCACGCGCGAGGGGTGGGTCTTCGAATTGAAGATGGACGGCTACCGGCTCCTGGCCTGCAAGCGCCGGGGTGAAGTGCAACTTCTCACGCGCAACGGCAACGATTACACCGAGGTCTTTCCGGAAGTCGCACGTGCCGTGCGCGCCCTGCCGTTCGACGACGCCGTCATCGATGGCGAGGTGGTCGTCGCCGATGGGCGCGGCCGCCCGGTCTTCGCCCTGCTCCAGAAGCGTGGCCGCCTGTCGAACGCGATCGACATCCGCCGCGCTGCGGTGGAGCTGCCGGCGTCGTACTTCGCATTCGACCTCCTCTCGTTCGGCGAGTTCGACGTGCGTGGCCTACCGCTGCTCCGCCGCAAGGAGATCCTGCAGCGCGCGCTTCCCGCGGTTGGCGCGGTGCGTTTCCTCGAGCACATCCCCGAGCAGGGAGAGGCGATGCTCGCGCAGGTCGAGGCGATGGGACTCGAGGGGATCATCGCCAAGAAGGCGGATGCACCCTACCGCGCGGGGCGGTCCCCGCACTGGCTCAAGCTCAAGGCACAACGCACGGGGGACTTCGTCATCGTCGGGTTCACCGAGCCCGGCGGCGGGCGCCAGGGCTTTGGTGCGCTGCAGCTCGCCGACCGCGTGGGGGGCCAGCTGGTCTACGCAGGCCGTGCAGGGACGGGCTTCTCTGATGCCCAACTCGCCGAGTACCGCGCGATGCTCGAACCCCTCGCACGTGCGACCGCCCCGTGCGAGGGCCCGCACCCGGCAGGCGCGCCCACGCCACTCCCCGCGGCGTCGATCCCCGAGACCTCCACGACCACGTGGGTGGAGCCACGTTTCGTCTGCGAGGTGCGCTACACGGAGTTCACCCCCGACGGCCTCCTGCGCCATCCCGCCTTCCTTCGGCTGCGGGATGACAAACGGCCCGAAGAGTGCGATCGGCAGCTCGCCCCCGGCGAATCCCCAGTGGTGGCAGCGCCGGTGGCTGTCGCCGAGCCAACCAGCGATCCCGCGCCCGCGCCGGCCCCGCGCACGGTGGCGTTCTCGAACCCGAACAAGGTCTTCTGGCCGGAGGAGAAGTACACCAAGGGCGACCTCATCGCGTACTACCGCGCGATTGCGCCGTGGCTCCTGCCCTACCTGCGCAACCGGCCGGTCGTCCTCACGCGGTTTCCCGACGGGATCGACGGCAAGTCGTTCTACCAGAAGGACGCACCCGAGTTCGCCCCGGAGTGGATGCGCACGGTGCCGATCTGGAGCAACGACACGAGCCGCTTCATCCGGTACTTCGTGTGCGACGACGTCGAGTCGCTGCTCTACATCGCCAACATGGGGAGCATCCCGCTCCACATCTGGCAGAGCCGCGTGGGCACGCTGGAGCAGCCGGACTGGTGCGTCATCGACCTGGATCCCAAGGAGGCGCCGTTCAGCGACGTCATCCGCACGGCCCAGGTGCTGCACCGCCTCTGCGACGAAATCACCCTGCCCCACTACCTCAAGACCACCGGAAAGACCGGGTTGCATATCCTCATCCCGCTCGGTCGCCAGTGTACCTACGAGCAGAGTCGCACGTTAGGCGAGCTGCTCGCCCGTCTCGTGATCCGCGAGCTGCCGGACATCACCACCATCACGCGCCACGTCACCCGTCGCGGCGACAAGGTCTACCTCGACTATCTCCAGAACCGGCACGGGCAACTCATCGTCTCACCGTTCAGCGTGCGTCCGCTTCCCGGGGCCACGGTCTCGATGCCGCTCACCTGGGATGAGCTGACCCCGGACCTCGACCCGCGCCTGTTCACCATCCGCAACGCGCCTGAACGCATGGAGCAGTTGGGGCGCGACCCGGTGGCACCGGTGCTCGAAGACAAGCCGGATCTCGCCGTCGCACTCACCCGCCTCGCCGAGCGCTTGCATGCGTAGGTGGAAACGCGCCGTCGCCCTCATCGCACTCGCGGCGGCCTGCCGCGACGCCAGCGCGCCGCCGGGGACCCCATCCCCGCCGGCTGGGACCGCGGAGCCCGTGCTGACACGCGAGTTCCGCGGCATGTGGATCGCGACCGTCGCGAATATCGACTTCCCGACGGCGTCTGCCCTCCCCGTGGCGACGCAACGCGCGGAGCTCATCGCCCTCCTCGACCTCGCCCAGTCGTTGCGCTTCACGGCGGTGATCCTGCAGGTGCGTGCGGCAGGCGACGCCCTGTACGCGTCGGCGATCGAACCATGGTCTGCGTCGCTCGCTGGTGCCCAGGGCTCCGATCCCGGATGGGATCCCCTCGCCGTGGCCGTCACCGAGGCGCACGCGCGTGGCCTCGAGCTGCACGCGTGGTTCAACCCGTTCCGCGCCGGGAACGCGAGTGACACGTTGCGGCTGCACGCCAAGCATCTCGGGCGCGTCCGACGCGACCTCACACGCGTCGTGCGTGGGTCGCTCTGGTTCGACCCCGGTGAACCCGAGGTGCAGGCCCACGTCCTTCAGGTGGTGCGCGACGTCCTCACGCGCTACGACGTGGACGCCATCCACCTCGACGACTTCTTCTATCCGTACCCGACGACCGGGACACCCATCCCGGTTCCGTTCCCGGACTCCGCGACCTACGCACGGTATGCGTCTTCGGTGAACAGCCCGCTCCCGGTCGAGGATTGGCGTCGCGACAACGTCAATCGCTTCGTGCAGGGGCTGTACCAGGCGGTGCGCGCGTTCCGACCGCAGGTGAAGGTGGGGATCTCGCCGTTCGGGATTTGGCGCCCCGGTAACCCGGGCGGGATCACGGGGCTCGACGCGTGGCGCGACATCTACGCCGACTCGCGGCACTGGCTCCAGCAGGGATGGGTCGACTACCTCGCCCCGCAACTGTACTGGTCCATCGCCTCGACCGGACAGAGCTTTCCGCTGTTGAACACCTGGTGGCAGGCGCAGAACCTGGCCGGCCGCCATGTGTGGCCCGGACTGGCCGCCTATCGCGTCGCCGATGGCACCGCGTCCGCGTACCTCGCCGACGAGATCATCAACCAGATCAGCGTGCTGCGCACCAATGCGGCGGCGCCGGGTTTCCTGCTGTACAACGCCACATCGCTGCGTCGAGACCGCGGCGGGCTCACCACCTTTCTCAAGGCCGGGCCCACGCGCGGCGACGCCATCTCGCCCAGCTATCCCTGGTTGGACCCGCTCCCGCCGGATGCTCCCACGATCACGGTGGACGCCACCACGATCCGCGTGACGCCTGCCAACGGCGAGGCACCGGCCTGGTGGATCATCCACACTTTTGATGGCACGGCGTGGACGCAGCTGGTGCGCCCGGGCACCGTGACATCGTTCGCACGGAATGGCGCCCAGCGCGTCCGGGTCCGCGCCGCGGATCGCGCCTTCAACCTCAGCACGGCGGCACGCTGGCCATGACCGCTCCCCATGTCCGCGGCGTCCGCGTCGCACAACTCGGCGTCCTCGCCAATGCCGCCCTCGCCATCACCAAGCTGGTGGCCGGCTTCCTCGGCAACAGCTACGCGCTGGTGGCCGACGCCATCGAGTCGTCCGCCGACATCCTCTCCTCGCTGATCGTCTGGGGCGGGCTGCGGGTCGCGAGTCGTGAACCCGACGCGTCGTATCCCTTCGGCTACGGGCGCGCGGAGACACTCGCCGGCGCCACGGTCGCGATCATGCTGCTGGGTGCGGCCCTCGTGATCGCCTTCGAGGCAGTGATCGAGATCCGCACCCCGCACCACAGCCCTGCCCCGTGGACACTCGGTGTGCTCGTCGGCGTGATCGTCATCAAGTGGTGGCTGTCGCGACACGTCGGATCGGTCGCCACCGAGATCTCATCGACCGCGGTCCGCTCCGACGCCTGGCACCACCTCAGTGACGCCATCACGTCGACGGCCGCGTTCATCGGCATCTCCATCGCCGTCTGGGGTGGACCCGGCTGGGAAAGCGCCGACGACTGGGCGGCCCTCGTGGCCGCCGCGGTCATCCTGTACAACGGCGGGCACATGCTCGCCGAGTCCATGGGCGAGTTGATGGATCGCGCGGTAGCCCCCTCGCTGCTGGAAACGATCCGCGGCGCGGCGGAGGGTGTGGACGGCGTCCGGGCCACCGAGAAGCTGGCGGCGCGCAAGAGCGGGCTGCATTTCCGTGTCACCATCCACGTCCAGGCCGATCCGCACCTCTCGCTCCACGAGGCCCACATCCTCGGCGGCAAGGTGAAGGGCGCCATCCGGGCACGCCTGCCTAACGTCCAGTCCGTCCTGGTGCACATGGAGCCGTTCGAGGGCGCCCCGCCCCCGTGAGTCGGCGGATGGTGGTGCCGGTCGCCCGCGCGCGGTAGGTTCCCGCGCCCTCACCCCCGGCATGAACGCCACCTCCCCCTCGTCCAAGCGCCTCGTCTGGCTCCTCGCCGCCGTGACCCTCGTCGGCTACGCGCTGCGAACGAACATCACGATCGCGCAGGAGTACATGGCCCCGGACCTGGGGCTGACCATGGCCGACATGGGAGTCATCTCGGCGTGGGGATTCCAGTTCGTGTACGCGATCTTCCAGCTCCCCGGCGGATTCCTGGGTGACCGCTTCGGTGCCCGGCTGATCCTCGGGCTCTCGATCCTCGGCTGGAGCGTCGCAAACCTGTGGTCCGGCGTCACCGTGTCCTCGACCGGGCTCGCCTTCCTTTCATTGTTTGCCACACGCATCCTGCTCGGGATGACGCAGGCACCGACCTTCCCGGTCGCGGCCCTCGCGGTCACGCGCCACGTGCCGGCGGATCGCCGCGTGGGCGCGGTCTCCATGTACATCGCCAGCTCCATGCTGGGCGCGGCGTTGGCGCCGCTGGTCCTTGCGCCACTGATGGTGGCACTGGGCTGGCGTGCGGTCTTTGCCGCCAGCGGGGCGGTTGGCCTCGCCATGACCGCCATCTGGTTTGCGCTGGCGCCGAGGGATGACGCCCCGACGATCGAACGCCCCATGCGCGCGCTGGGCGCGCAGGTGCGCGAGTCGCTCGCCCTCCTGCGCGATCGCAACCTGCTCGTGCTGTCCACGAGTTACTTCCTGCACTCGGCGGTGCACTTCGTGTTCGTGTACTGGTTCTTCCGCTACCTCACGGAGGGCCGTGGCTTCAGCGTGCTGGCGAGTGGCGGCTGGGGGAGCATCCCCAACCTCATGGCCTTTGCCGTCGCCCCGCTGATCGGGCTCGGGATCGATCGCTGGAGCCGTACGATCGACGCCCCGCGTGCGCGTCGGCGCGCCGCGATGGCGTCGCTGATCACCTCCGCCACCCTCGTTGCCATCGGGGCCAACCTGCCGAGTGCCACGCTCGCGATCCTCGCGTTAGGCGCCTCGGTCGCCCTGATCTCCAGCACCGAGTCACCGTTCTGGACGACGGCCGCCGCGCTCGGGCGCGACAACCCCGGCTCGGCCGGCGGCGTCCTCAACCTC
>JAEUJK010000081.1 GCA_016794735.1 Gemmatimonadota bacterium
TAGAACCAGGTCGCGCCGACGGCGACGACCACGATCACATGGATGACGACCGCCACGAGGGCGGTGATCGCAAAGGGGCGATGGGCGACGTGCCAGAAACGGAAGACCCGATGCGTGGCGTCGAGCAACTGCGCCTGCTGGGTCAGGGCGATCTCGCGGCGGGCGAGTCGGACGGCATCGCGCGCCGCGCTCGCGTGGGCCGCATCCACTGCGCCACCCATCGCGGCCCATCGCCGCGGCAGGTCGTGCGCCAGGCGCCACCGGCGCCAATCTCCAATGACGAGCTGCTTGAAGGCCGACCAGATCGTGGTCGGCGCGCGCAGGCCCGCATCGATCTCCAGCGTCTGGGCCACGGCTGGAGCGGGCAGCCGCGTCAGGCGCGCGATCTCGTTCACGAGATCGGTGCGCTCACGCGTCACCTCCTCGCGCGTGAGTTCCACGCCAGCCTTGGTGCGCGGAATGCGCGTATAGAGGTACCGCCCGACCACGCCGCTCGCGCACACCACGAGCATCGCATCGAACCCCAGCCCGATCAGGCCGTCGGAACGCCACGCGGCGTGGATGGTGAGCAGCAGCGGCAACCCGATGGCGGCGAACACGTGCACGTCGAGCCAACGCCCGACCGATCCCGTCCAGGCCAGCTGCTTCCATCGCTTGCGCAAGGGATAGAGCCAGAGGAAGAGGAAGACGGCCAACGCGACGAGTCCCGCGGACTGTCCGATCAACCCCGACGGCCGCAACCACGCATGCCATTCGTGGCGCACCTGCGCCCCCCGGGGCGCGAGGTAGTACGAGGCGCCGGCCAGGTTGGCCACGCCAAGCGTGGTGAGCAGGATCACCATCGGCCACGCACGTGCGCGAGTGCGCACCGCGGGGACGGCGATCTCGGCGCCGCGCGAACCAGCGCGCGGCGCCCTGAACGATGTGGTTGCCGCCGGCGCCGTGGGGGGGACGCTGACAGCGAGGTTCGATTGTGGCATTGCAGGACCACGAGTGCGCCACGGGAGCAGCGTGGCGGGAGGCGCAACGGCAGGCATGACGTCGCGCTTCTCAAGCAGACTACCACCAGCCGTGGTGGCCCGATGTGATGCACATCATACGGAGCACAACCTGAACCTCCGATGAACACCTGTGCCTAACGCGAGCCCCACATCGCAACGACGCCCCGTTGGCGCTGGCGTCACCCACGTGCTGGAAACCCTGACGGGTGAGTCTCGCACGCGCGCGATGCCGGTGATGCGGCGTGTCGATGCGACGTGCGATGGGACACGGATGATCTCAAGCGTGTTCCCCCGCCCGGGCACCCTTGCGCGCACGCCCTCGCCCCGCGTACGCTCGACGGCCAGACGGCCCGGCGAATCCCTCAGCAGTGATCGACATGACCCAGCCCCCCACCAGCCAGCGACACGCGCTCGCTGAACCAGCGCGCACCCAGGCCTTCATTGGCGGGGCATGGCGCGCGACGGCCTCCACCTTCGAGGTGCGCGACCCGTGGGATCGTTCCCTCGTGGCACGAGTGGCTGATGTCGGCGAGGCCGAGGCGCGCGAAGCGGCCGATCACGCGGTGACGGCGTTCGCGACCTGGAGCCGCACCAGCGCGTGGGAGAAGAGCGCCATCCTGCGCCGCTGGTTCGATGCCATCCTCGCCCACGAAGGCGAGCTCGCCGAGCTCATGGCGCGCGAGATGGGGAAGCCGGTCACCGAGGCGCGCGGCGAGGTGAAGTACGCCGCCGGCTTCGTCGAGTACTACGCGGAAGAGGCCAAGCGCATCCACGGCGAGACGATCCCCAGCCAGTTCGCGCACAAGCGCTTGCACACAAACCTCAAGCCGGTCGGCCCGGTCTATGCCATCACGCCGTGGAACTTCCCGGCCGCGATGGTGACTCGGAAAGTGGCGCCCGCCCTCGCCGCCGGTTGCACGGTGATCCTCAAGCCCGCCGAGGCCACACCGCTCAACGCCCTGCGACTCGTCGACCTCTGGCAGCAAGCCGGTGGCCCGCCGGGCACCTTCCAGGTGTTGCCGTGCCTCGACCCGGTGCCCGTCTCACGCGTCCTCATCAACGATGCGCGCATCCGCAAGCTCACCTTCACCGGGAGCACCGAGGTGGGGATGCGGCTCTACGGCCAGGCGGCCACCACCATGAAGCGGCTGTCGCTCGAGCTGGGTGGCCACGCACCGTTCATCGTGTGTGCCGACGCCGACATCGACGCCGCGGTCGCCCAGGTCGCTGCGTCGAAGTTCCGCAATGCGGGACAAACGTGCGTGTGCGCCAACCGCATCTACGTCCATTCCGACGTCCATGATGCCTTCGTTGCCCGCTTCCTCCTCGCGGTGGAAGGGCTGCGCGTCGGTGACCCGCTCGATCCGGCCACGCAGATCGGCCCGCTCGTGAACGGCGACGCACTCGACAAGGTCGTGTCGCACGTGGACGACGCCCGCGCCGGTGGAGCCAAGGTCCTCGTGGGCGGGGCAACGTCCGGGGGCTCCTTCTACGCACCCACGGTCCTCACGGGGGTGCGCGGCGGGATGAAGATCCTCGAGGAAGAAACCTTCGGTCCCGTCGCCCCGATCCTCACCTTCACCGACGAGGCCGAGGTGCTTCGCGCGGCCAACAATGTTCCCGTGGGACTCGCGGCCTACGTGTGGACCCGCGACCTCGGCCGCGCCTACCGGATGTCAGAAGCGCTGGACTACGGGATCGTCGGGATCAACGACGGAGTGCCGGCCACGCCGCAGGCCCCGTTTGGTGGCGTCAAGAATTCGGGACTCGGTCGCGAAGGCGGCCACTGGGGACTGCACGAGTTCCTCGACGTGCAGTACGTGTCGACCGTGATCGGCTGAGCCGCGCGCTCAGCCGAGCTGCGTCACCCAGTCCAGCATGTCGCGGCGCACCTG
>JAEUJK010000115.1 GCA_016794735.1 Gemmatimonadota bacterium
AGCATTCTCGATGAAGTCCAAGGAGTCCGCTGGCCGCTCGCTCGGCCTCAAGGCGTCGCGCGTCGGCAAGACGGTCAAGCGCGCGAGCGCCGCTGGCGACAAGGCCACGCAGAAGCAGGCCGCCGAGGCCCGCGAGCGCGCCGGCAAGGGCCACACCACGGCTGCGGCCTCACGCTTCCTCCGCGGCCAGCGGATCATGCCGCGCAAGATCACCGGCAAGGAACGCATCGCGGACCTCATCGAGGGGACGTACCTCGCGTACAACGCGGGGCGCCTGCGCGAAGGGTGCCAGCTGTTCGCCGAGAAGATGCTCGAGCCCGACGTCACCATCGGCCTCACGATGACCGGTGCGCTGACCCCGGCCGGGCTGGGGATGGCGGCGGTGATCCCGCTCATCGAGGCCGGCTTCGTCGACTGGATCATCTCCACCGGCGCGAACCTCTACCACGACACGCATTTCGGGCTTGGGCTCGCCATGCACCGCGGCAACCCCAGCACCTCCGACGTGGTCCTCCGCGAGGAGGGTGTGGTCCGCATCTACGACATCTTCTTCGACTACGACGTCCTGCTCTCCACTGACGCGTTCTTCCGCGCCATCGTGCAGGGGAAGGAGTTCCAGCGCAACATGTCGAGCGCGGAGTTCCACTGGCTGTGCGGCAAGTACGTCGCCGAACGTGAGCGCAAGCTCGGCATCGGTCAGAAGTCGCTGCTGAGTGCGGCGTACAAGTGTGGCGTGCCCATCTACACGTCGTCGCCGGGTGACTCGTCCATCGGGATGAACGTTGCCGCGCTCAGCCTGGACGGGAACCGCTGCGTCATCGACCCCAACCTCGACGTGAACGAGACGGCGTCGATCGTGCTCGGGGCCAAGCGCGCCGGGGGCAAGAGCGCCATCACGATCCTCGGTGGTGGCAGCCCCAAGAATTTCGCGCTGCAGACCGAGCCGCAGATCCAGGAAGTGCTCGGCATCGATGAGCGCGGGCACGACTACTTCCTCCAGATCACCGACGCGCGTCCCGATACCGGTGGCCTCTCGGGCGCCACGCCGGCGGAAGCGGTGAGCTGGGGCAAGATCGATCCCGATCGCCTGCCCGATGCCGTCGTCTGCTACCTCGACTCGACGGTCGCGCTGCCGCTGCTCACGTCGTATGCCCTCGCGCGACGCAAGAAGCGCAAGCTGCGCCGGCTCTATGACCGTCGCGAGGCCCTGATGCAGTCGCTCAAGGCCGAGTACGCGAAGTCCCGCGGCTAGTCAGCGGCGAAAGACGAACTGGTCGCCGTTAGGCACGCTCACGTCACCGACCGAGATGTCGGTGGCGGAATACGTGCCGGCGTACCGCACCGCCGTGTCACTCGTGACACGCATCCGGAGCTGCGTGCCGGTCACGCCAAAGCGGCCGCGTGCGGTGACCGTGCCCACCTGCTCGGAACTCCCCCCGCGCGTCCGCACGATGTACGAGAAGATGAACGAGGAATCGGTGGCCAGCGTGAGCGCCCCGCGCGTCACCTCAACGATGGTCTGCGATTGCACGACCTGCGCCGGGATGTTCGCGCCGTTGACCGAGACCAGCTGGTAGACCGTCCCCGGGCCGGTTTCCGGCTCGACGTCATCCCCGATCGGATCGAGGGAACAGGCAGCCAGGAGCGTGAGGGCGAGGGAGACCGCGAGGGAACGCATCGGACGTGAAGGTGACGGGTCCGCACAACATTGGGGGAAACGCACCCGGGGGCCAGTCCATGGGACGGGAACAATTGCCAAGGTCGGTGGAGCGCCCTAGGTTGCGGAAAGACCTTTCCAGGCGCCCGGCCGACCCAGACGGCCGGGCGCTCCCCTTTTGTTGACCACCCATGCTCGAAGAACTCAAGCAGAAGCTCGGCGCCGAGGTCGAGAAGCTCCAGCACGAGCTCAACGTCGTCATTCCCAACGAGATCCGTAAAGCGGTCGAGCTGGGTGACCTGCGCGAGAACAGCGAGTACAAGGCCGCGCTCGAGCGCCAGCAGTTCGTGCAGGCACGCCTCGGACAGCTGCGCCAGCGCCTGTCGAAGCTCGCCTCGGTCGACATGTCGCAGATCCCGCTGGACAAGGTGGGCCTGGGGTCACGCGTTGTGGTGGAATGCCAGGACACGAAGACCCTCGAGACCTACAACCTCGTCTTCGGGGACTCCGAGAACTTCGACGAAGGACACGTGTCGATGGCGTCGCCCATCGGCCGTTCGCTCGTCGGGAAGGGGGTCGGGGAGGTGGCGTTCCTCAAGCTTCCGGCGCGCACCCGGCGGCTCAAGATCGTGGAGCTGGTCACCATCCACGCCCAGTCGGGGTAGGGTCTGGCGGCAGGAGGTGTGTCGTTGGCACAGGGGGGCACCCCCGGGGTAGAACGACCCAGTCACAGGAGGATGACGATGCGCACCTGGTCTTCAGTACTCGCACTGGCCCTGCTGCCGATCGGTAGCGCGGCCGCTCAGTCGTTCCAGGGCATCGTGGTGGTCGGCGCTGGCAAGTCCGCAGCGCAGCAGGCAAAGGTGGTCCTGCTGGGCAAGCGTGACCGCGTCGTCGATTCGGCCACCACCGATGCGTTCGGTGGGTTCTCGGTTCGCGCCGACAAGCCGGGCAAGTACACCCTCCTCGTGCGTCGATCGGGCTACCTCCCGGTCAACACCGAGTCCTTCGAGTTGCCGGAAAACGAGGTCCTCACCGACACGGTGCACCTCACCGGGCGCAGCGCCGAACTCGGGGTGCGGGACGCCATCCAGCAGAGCCTGCGTCGCGTGTTCGGCGGGGCGGTGCTCGGCGGGTTCACCCGCATGGTTGGGCCCGACTCGATGGCCACCCTGCGGAGCCGTTTCATGACCCTGGGTGACTATGCCCGGGCGGGGCGCCTGCTCGGGGTCTCCATGCCCAGCGGGGTGAACAGCGCCTGCCTGCGCTTCTCCGGCGAGTCGTACTGCGGGCAGTTGTTCATCGACGAATTGCCGGTGAACCTGCGGCCCGACCAGGTCTTCCTGACTGACGTGGAGGCGATTCTCGCGATCCGTGGGATGGAACTTGGCCAGACGGTCATGGACCTTCGGCGGTTCGATGCCAGCCGGTTCGGGGTGGTCATGGTCTATACCAGTCGCTTCCACCTGCAGTAGCGGGTGGCTGACACCCGGAAGCGGTCGGCCGCGTAGGCCCTGGTGGGGGCGCCTCTCGGATGGGGCGCCCCCGCCTCAATTTTCCAGCCCTGAGGTTCCCATGGGATTCATCTCGCGCCTCGTTCTCTTCGCCCTTGGCCTGACGGTCATCCTCGGCGCATACCGTATCGTCGAAAAGGTCCGTCGGCCGAGCGACCACGTGGTGGTTGACGTCGATGTCGCCGAGGCGCCGGAGCCTCCCGCTGCGGCCGAAGCGCCCGCCGTGGCGGAAATGCCATCGGTTGTTGAAGCGCCTGCCGTCGCTGACGTCGCCCTGCCGCCACTTCGCAGGGGCGAAGTCCGCATCCTCACGACCAATCACTCGGCGTTCATGGCCCTCCGCGACGACCAGCTCGTGGCCGGGCTGACCGACTCGATCCGGGCGCACGTTCGGGCGGAGATGCGGCGCGAGCTCGACAAGTCGAAGGCCGGCGGTGTCGGCGCCGCAATCGGCAAGGTGGTCGCGGAGGGCGTCAACAAGCTGCTGGAAGGTGAGATCCAGGTTCCCGTGTCCGACGTGCGGGACATCTCCTACGATGGCCGCCGCATCGTCATCCGGTATCGCAACGAGCCCAAGGGATTGAACTTCGAGTCCATCAAGTCGGAAGGCGATCGCACGATCCTCGAGCAGTTCTCCGAGGAAGACGCCCGCCGCTTTGTGCGCGCGGTCCAGGTGCGCGTGAAGTAACCGCGCACCTGCGGGACTTGCCCGAACGCCCTTGACCGGACTCCTTTCCGGGATGGGCACCTACGGAAACGGAAGGCGCGTCGCCATCGTCGCTGGCATTCGGACGCCGTTCGCGAGATCGGGCACCGTCTTCCGCAACCTCACCGCGATCGACCTCGGCCGGCATTGTGTCGCCGAGTTGGTGCGTCGGCACGGACTCGATGGCTCGCAGGTTGACCTGCTCGTCTTCGGCACCGTCCTGGCGTCGCCCGTCGCGCCAAGCGTCGCGCGGGAAGTCGCGTTGATCCCGCAGCTCGGGCGAACCGTGCAGGCGCACACCGTCGGTCGCGCATGTGCGTCGGCGAACCAGGCCATCACCGACGCCGCCGACCAGATCGCGCTCGGCCATGCCGACGTGGCAATCGCCGGCGGGACGGAATCGCTGACCAACGTCCCGATCCTGCACACCAAGTCCTTCTCCGACGCCCTCGTGGCCGCGTCGAAGGCGCGCACCCTCGGTGCACGGCTGGGCGCCTTCTCGAAGGTGCGCCCCAAAGACCTGGTGCCGGTCGCGCCGGCCATCGCGGAGCCGAGTACCGGTGAGACGATGGGGCAGGCGGCGGAACGCATGGCGAAGATCCACGGGATCACGCGCGAGGAGCAGGACCAGTTCGCGCTCCGTTCGCATCGCATGGCGTGGGCCGGCACGGCCGACGGCCGACTGACCGGCGAGATCGCTCCCTATTTCGTTCCGCCAGACGGCACGGCGATCAGCACGGACAACGGCATTCGCGAGGACACGAGCCTCGAGCAGCTCGCATCGCTCAAGCCCGTGTTCGACCGGAAGTACGGGTCGGTAACGGCCGGAAATGCTTCTCCGCTGACGGACGGCGCGGCCTGCGTGTTGCTGATGAGCGAAGACCGGGCGAAGGCCGCGGGATTCACCCCGCTCGCCTACATCCGGTCATATGCGTACGCGGCGGTCGATCCCGCGGACCAACTGCTCATGGCCCCCGTGCTCGCGGCGCCGCTGGCCCTGCGGCGCGCCGGACTCTCGCTCAAGGACATCGACCTCGTGGAGATGCACGAAGCGTTTGCGGCGCAGGTGTTGTGCAACATCAAGGGGCTCGCCTCGCGGGAGTGGGCCGCACGCGCCGGGTTCTCGGAGCCCGTGGGCGAGGTGGACCGCGCGCGCCTCAACGTCCTCGGCGGGTCCGTGTCGATCGGGCACCCGTTCGGTGCCACCGGGGCACGCATCACGACGACCCTCTGCCACGAGTTGGCGCGGCGTGACGGACAGTTCGGGTTGATGACCGTATGCGCTGCCGGCGGTTTGGGGTTCTCCATGGTCGTCGAGCGGGAGTGATGTGATGACTGCCCTGACCCTGGAACGTGTCGGCCCCGTGGCCGTGATCACCTTCGACCTGCCCGGCGAACCCGTCAACAAGTTCTCGCGGCAGGTGAAGGACGAGTTCGTGGCCGTCCTCGACCAGCTGGAGCGCGACACGAGTGTCGGGGCCGCGGTGCTGCTGAGCGGCAAGGCCGACACCTTCATCGCGGGCGCCGATATCGAGGAGTTCCTCGCGTGGACGACGGCGTTCCAGGCGGAGGCGGCATCCAAGGAAGGGCACCAGCTGCTCGAACGGCTCGAACGCGCACGCGTGCCGCTGGTCGCGGCCATCCATGGTGCGTGCCTGGGTGGTGGGTTGGAGACGGCGCTCGCGTGCGCCTACCGCATTGCCACCGATCATGAGAAGACGGTGCTCGCGCTGCCCGAGATCCAGCTTGGCTTGATCCCCGGTGCAGGCGGTACGCAGCGTTTGCCGCATGTCGTCGGGTTGCAGGCCGCGCTCGACATGATCCTGACCGGTCGCAACATCCGCGCGAAGAAGGCATTGCAGATGGGGCTGGTGCACGAGATGGTGCACCCGGCCATCCTGCGTCGAGTCGCCCTGGAGCGGGCGAATGCGCTGGCCGCCGGCACGCTGCGTCGCAACCCGCCCGCGCGTCAGCGCTCCGTGGTGGACCTCGCGATGGAAGGCAATCCACTCGGGCGTTCGGTGGTGCTCAAGAAGGCCGGCGAGATGGCGCTGGCCAAGAGCAAGGGACACTACCCGGCGATTCCCGCCGCGCTCGACGCGGTGGCCGCGGCGTACGGCAATCGCTCTGCGGGTTTTGCCACCGAGGCCCGGCTGTTCGGTGAACTTGCCGCGACGCCGGTGTGCCGTGAGCTGATCTTCCTGTTCTTCGCGACGACCGCCCTCAAGAAGGACCCTGGCGTGGAAACGCCGCCCGCGGCGGTGCCATCGATCAAGTCGTTAGGCGTGCTCGGCGCCGGGTTCATGGGGGCCGGGATCACGTCGGTCGCGGTGCAGCAGGGCGTCCCGGTGCGGCTCAAGGACGCGAGCCTGGAACGCGTCGGGAAGGGGATCGCCGCCGTGCGGAGCGTGCTCGCCGAACGGGTGAAGAAGCGGCAGGTCACGCGCCAGCAGATGGAAGACCAGCTGCTCCTCGCTGGTGGCACCGTCGACTACGCCGGGTTCGGCCACGTCGACCTCGTGATCGAGGCGGTGTTCGAGGACCTCGCGGTGAAGCACCAGGTCGTGCGCGAACTGGAGGCGGTGCTCGACGAGGACGCGATTGTCGCGTCCAACACCAGCACGATCCCGATTGCGCGCATCGCCGAGGCGTCGCGCCGCCCGGAACGCATGCTCGGGATGCACTTCTTCTCCCCCGTGCACAAGATGCCGCTGCTGGAGGTCATCGTCACGCCGACGACGCGGGCTGACGTGACCGCGGCCGCGGTGGCCTTTGGCAAGCGCCTGGGGAAGACGGTCATCGTGGTGCGCGACGCACCCGGGTTCTACGTGAACCGCATCCTCAACCCCTACCTCAATGAAGCCGGGCGTCTCCTCGACGCCGGGTGCGCCATCGATGCGCTCGATGCCGCGGTGGTCGCCGACGGGTTTCCCGTCGGGCCGATCACGCTGCTCGACGAGGTCGGACTCGATGTCGCGGGCAAGGTCGCGCCGATCTTCCACGAGGCCTTCGGGGAGCGCATGGCGCCACCAGCGTCGTTGCGCGCGGTGGTGGAGGCCGGACGCCTGGGCCGGAAGGGAAAGAGCGGGTTCTACCTCTACGACGCCGATGGCAGCCGTGGCGGCGTCGATCCCTCGGTGTACGCGCTCTTTCCCACCGGTGCACAGCGCGTGGCCGTGGAGCCGAGCGAGATCATGGAGCGCCTCACCTGTGCCGTGCTCGCCGAGGCCGCCCGTTGCCTCGAGGAAGGGATCATTCGTTCGCCGCGCGATGGTGATGTCGGCGCGGTGTTCGGGTTCGGGTACCCACCATTCCGCGGCGGGCCCTTCCGCACCATGGACGCGATCGGCGCGGGTGCGCTCGTGACACGACTCGAGCGGCTCAACGATCGGTTCCCGGGGCGGTTCGTGCCGGCAGACCTCCTGGTGCACATGGCGCGGCGTGGTGAGCGGTTC
>JAEUJK010000126.1 GCA_016794735.1 Gemmatimonadota bacterium
GTGACCGACGAGACCATGTTCCTCTCCGGATCGCTGGGCAAGCAGTTCACCGCGGCCGGGATCCTCTCACTCGTGGAAGAAGGCCGCGTGGCACTCGACGCCTCCATCCGGCGTTACCTGCCGGAGACGCCCGCCGCGTGGGAGCCGATCACCATCCGTCACCTCCTGAGCCATCGCTCGGGTATTCCCGACTACACGGGCGATGGGTTCGACTATCGCCGGGACTACACCGACGCCGAGCTGGTGGCGATGTCGGCTGCGTTGACGCTGGAGTTCCCCGCCGGGTCGCGGTGGAACTACTCCAACACCGGCTACGTGCTGCTTGGCATCATCATGACACGCGTGACGGGGCGCCCGTACCATGAGTTCCTGCGCCAGCGGATCTTCGATCCGGCCGGGATGCCGACGATTCGCGTGATCACGGAAGCGGCCGTGGTGCCCCATCGCGCACACGGTTACAACATCGGACCTTCGGGTTGGGAGCATGCGGCCTGGGTCGCACCGCAGCTCAACACAACGGCGGATGGCTCGATGCTGCTTTCCCTGCGTGACCTGGTCGCGTGGAACGAGGTGGTGCGCTCGCGGCGCATCCTGCGCCCGGAGAGCTGGGCGCTGATGTTGTCCCCGACGCCACTCAATAGTGGTCGCACCTATCCGTATGGCTTCGGCTGGTTCCTTGGCGAGGCGGGTGGACAGGTCGTGCAGGAACACGGCGGCGCCTGGCAGGGCTTCATCACGCAGTACACGCGCTTCGCCGATGACGATCTCGCCGTCATCGTGTTGTCGAATGCCCGCACGATGGCGCCGCCCGGGTTGGCGATGGAGGTGGCCGCGTTGTACAACCCGCGACTTGCTCCTGCACCGGCACCCACCACATCCATCGCGGACCGGGAGCCCCTCGCCACGGACTCCGTGCGCGCCGTGCTCACCCGGGTGGCGGCCGGTTCGCTGGAGCTCTCGGACTTCGAAGTGGTGCGGCAGACGATCTTCCCACGCTTGCGCGCCGCGTTGACCGGTGTGCTGCGCGGCGCGGGAGCGTTGACGCGCCTCGAACTGCTGGCCCGTCGCGACGTTGGCGACGACATCGAGCGGCAATACTACGCGTGGTTTGGCAGCAATCGCTTCCGCGTGACCGTCACCAACGGGCCCGTCGGGAAGCTCACAGGGTTGCGCATCGTCCCCGAGCCGTGATGCGGATGACGCGCACCCCCGTCGCCATGCGCGCGCGCCTCGCGCACGCGCTCCTCGTCACTGCCCTCGGCGCCTGCGCCGATGCGCCCGAGTACGACCTGGTGTTGAGGGGCGGTACGGTCGTCGACGGAACGGGTAGCGCACGCCGCACCGCGGATGTGGCGATCCAGGGAGACCGGATCGTCGCGGTGGCCCCGGACCTTGTCACCAGGAAGGCGCGGCGGGTGATCGATGCCAGCGGACTGGTGGTGGCGCCGGGCTTCTGGGACAACCATGCCCACCTGGTGACGCTGCCGGAGCATCCCCTCGCGGAGAACTTCATTCGGCAGGGAATCACGACGATCCTTGCACCGCTGCATTCGCAGGACCAGCCGTTCCCGATGGACGCCTATCGCGCGCGGGTGCGCATGGCGCCTAACGTTGGGTTGTTCGCCGGGCACACGTGGATCCGCAAGCGGGTCATGGGGCTGGCCAATCGCGCGCCGACCGGTGCTGAACGCGCCTGGATGGCCGCACTCGTCGACTCCACCATGCAGCAGGGTGCCCTGGGTTTGTCCACCGGGCTCGAGTACGTCCCGGCGACATACGCAACGCTCGATGAGGTGGTGGCACTCGCCGAGGTGGCGTCGCGGTATGGCGGGATCTACGTGACCCACATGCGGGATGAAGGGGCCGGTGTGATGACCTCGCTGCGCGAGACCATCGAGGTCGGCCGGCGCGCGCGCATTCCCGTGCAGGTCAACCATCTCAAGGTGACCGGTGCCGCCCAATGGGGTTGGAGCGAGCGCATCCTCGCCCTGCTGGACTCGGCGCGCGCGAATGGGGTTGCTGTTGCGCAGGATGTCTATCCGTACACGGCGTACAGCACCTACTCCGACCTGATGTTTCCGGCGTGGGCCCTGGCCGACGGCGCGGCCGCCTTCGCACGACGCGTGGCCGACCCTGCGACGCGCGTGAGACTTGTGCGCGAGATGCTCGTGCTGTTCCCGCAGCAAACCGGCCCGAGTCCTTCGTCGATCCAGTTTCGCGAGATCGCGAGCGACTCGTCGCTCGCCGGGAAGACGCTGGCGGACTACCTGGTGGCGCGCGGTCGCCCCGTGACCGTCGCTGCCGCTGTCGAAGCGCTCATTGAGCTGCAGCTGGCTGGTGGGTTCATCGGGATCTTCCACGGGATGGACGAACGCGACGTGGTGCGTTTCCTCCAGCATCCGGGGACCATGGTCGAAACCGACGGTGACCTCGTCACCCCGGGCACGGGACACCCCCATCCGCGCACCTATGGCTCGTTCCCGCGTGTGCTCGAGCGGTATGTGCGCGACAGCAGCGTGATGTCGCTCGAGGCCGCGGTGCAGCGCATGACGTCACTCCCCGCGCAGTGGATCGGGACGACCGACCGCGGCACGGTGGCGCCGGGACAAAAGGCCGACCTCGTGATCTTCGATGCCGGAGAGATCCGGGACCGCTCGACCTACATCGATCCACACCACTACCCGACCGGGGTCCGGCACGTGGTCATCAATGGAACGCTGGTGCTGGATGATGGCACGATGACCGGTGCGACGCCGGGGGTGTTCCTGCCGCGCCGACGCACGGGGACGCGCCAGGACTGATCGGACGGGCCCCCGCCCGGTGGGCCCTGCGTGGGTCGACGCCGATACCTGCCGCAGGCTGACCGGGTAACTTTCGCGGGCGCGTCCACCTCATTTCCGCCTATTCCGTGCACCAGCGATTCATCCCCGCCCTCCTGGTTGTTGCCGCCGCCTGTGGCACCCCGGCAGCGACCGTGCAAACCGCGCCGGCCAGCACCAGCATCGCGCCTAACGCAGAGGAGTTGCGCCGCGACATGTATGTGTTCGCGTCCGACTCGTTCGGCGGTCGCGAGACCGGCACCCCCTACGCACACAAGGCCGCCGTCTGGCTGGCCGCCCGCGCGAAGGCGCTGGGCCTCGAGCCGGCCGGCGACAGCGGGTACTTCCATCGGGTGCCGATGAATCGCGCCGTGCTCACGCCGGGCCCCATCGCCGTCACGAGCACCGCGGGCCGCACCACCCAGCTCACCTTCGGGCGCGACGTCGCCTTTCTCACGTCGCTTGGTCCGGGTGCACCCTTGCCCCGGAACACCGCTGACGCCGAGCTGGTCTTCGCGAGTTATGGCGTCGTCGACACCGCACTCAAGCGGAACGACTACGCCGGCCTGAACGTGGCCGGCAAGGTGGCCGTCATTGCCGGGCTCATTCCGCCGGAAGTGCCAGCCGCGGATCGTGCCGCGTGGAACAACCCCCAGGAACTCTTCAATCGGTTGGGTCCGGTCATCAGTCGCGGACCTGCGGCGGTGGTCATGCTGCTGCCAGATTCGGTGTATCAGCTGGCGGCCGGCCAGTTCTCCGGCAACCAGATCTCCCCGGGGACCGCGGCAGCGGGACGTGCCCCCAACCGGGTGCTGCCGATGGTCATGTTCGCCCGCTACTCCGACAGTTCGCCATTTGTGCCGGCGGGATGGTCCGCGACCGGCAAGTCCGCCGCGATGCCGGGCTCGCGCCTCGTGGCGAGTTACCAGGAAGCGCAATCCAACTTCAACGGCTACAACATCGTGGCCATTGCCCGCGGTGCGGACCCGGCGCTGCGCAACACCTACGTCGCGTTCGGCGCACACTACGACCACATCGGGATCAGCACCGGCGTGAGTGGCGACAGCATCAACAACGGCGCCGACGATGACGGATCGGGGAGCGTGACGCTGCTCGCGATCGCCCGTGGCTGGATGCAGGGGACGCGGCCCAAGCGCTCTGGGTTGTTTGTCTGGCACATCGGGGAGGAGAAGGGGCTCTTCGGTTCCGACGCGTTCACCAGCACGCCAACGGTGCCGATCGACTCCATCGTGGCGCAGCTGAATGCCGACATGATCGGGCGCAACCATGCCGACTCGCTGTATATCGTGGGACCCGGGGCTGCGCCGAACGGGCAGAGCGCGTTGCTCGGGAGCATCGTGGATTCGGTGAACACGTCGGCCCGGGCGCCGTTCACGTTCAACCGCGAGTGGGACACGACCACGCACCCCGAGCGCATCTACTACCGCAGCGACCACTACAACTACGCGCGCAAGGGGATCCCGATCGTCTTCTTCACCACGGGACTCCACGG
>JAEUJK010000128.1 GCA_016794735.1 Gemmatimonadota bacterium
GTGAGGAGCGTCGCGGCGATGATCGGGAGTGCGGCGTTCTTGTTGCCCGCGGGCTCGATCGAACCCGAGAGTCGGTGCCCGCCTTCCACGATGTACTGGACTGGTGCCATGCGCTGGTGTGTGAGGTGGCGAATAATGCCCGGTGCTGCGCTGCGTTCTCAAGCTGCTAGATTCCGCGCGTTCACCAACCTCCCGCCCGCCCCTCGTGTTCGACATCACCATTCTCGCCGCCTTGCAGGACGACCCCACGCGCGTTGTCCTCGAGCGTGGTTTCCTGGAAAACGTCGCGCTGGTCGGCCAGGCCGTTACGTCGGTCCTGGTGCTGATCCTCCTCATTGCCGCGACCCTCACGTTGCTGGCGCTGCGGCGGGCGCTGGATGAGCTGACGCGCCTCGTGCGCTCCACCTCATCGGACATCACGGCGGCGGTGCACGATGCCCGCGAAGTCGCCGACGAACTGCGCCGCCTCACCGGTCGCGTGCGCGATGCCGCCGATGTCGTTCGCAGCGGCGCCCAGCGGGTGCGGCGCTTTGTCGAACGCGATCGGCCGGCCGCGGCGACGCCGGCTGTCGCCAGCGAGGAGCGCGAGGAAGGACGCGAGCGTCCCGAGGGGTCCAAGGAGCGCTCCGAACGCCGACGCCGGAAGCGGCGTCGCTCGGGTGATCGGCCGCGTCGCGAGGACGGTGGTGGAGAGTCATCCCCGCCACCAGCCGAGCCCAGCGCCGACTGACCGTGTCGGTGGCGCGGGTCGCGGTCCTCGTCCTGGTGGCGCTTTGCCTCACGCCGGCCACCGCGTGGGCGTGGACGCCGGGCACACACGTCTTCCTCGGGGACGCGGTCCTGCGCTCGCTGCACCTGCTCCCCGGTGCGGTCGCCGAGCTGTTGCACGCCTTTCCGTACGACTTCCTCTACGGCTCGATTGCCGCGGACACGTCGATCGCCAAGAAGTACGCGGCCGCCGGTCGTCACTGCCACTCGTGGGTGGTCGGCGGCGAGATCAGTGAGCGAGCGCGCGACGATGCGACGCGGGCGTTTGCCCTCGGCTACCTCGCACATCTCGCCGCCGACGTGGTGGCGCACAACTTCTTTGTACCGCGCCAGCTCGCCGTCACGTCGTCCACGGCAGCCCTCGGCCACTCCTACTGGGAGAACCGCTTCGAGTCACACCTCGGGGAGACCCCGGCCCGGCGCGCGCGTGAGTTGATCCTTCTCGATCACAGCCGCAGCGACGCCCACCTCGATCGCATCCTCAGTCCGACGATCTTCTCGACACCGACCAACCGCCGGATCTTCCGCGGCATGGTGCGGGTGACGGATTGGGAATCGTGGCAGCAGATCTTCCAGCTGGCCAAGGAACACTCGCGGTTCGACCTGCCCGACGACGACGTCGACCGCTACCTCGCCCGGTCGTTCGACTACATCATCGACTTCCTGCGTCGCGGGGAGGCGTCGGAGCCGCATCGCCTCGACCCGGCCGGGCTGGTGCCCCTGCGCGATGCCAAGCGCCTGCGTCGCGACACGCTGCGCACGGGGGGCGAGGCCGACCTCCTGGCGGTGGCCGACCGGACCTTCGGCTTGCCGGGGACGGAGCTGCAGTTCGCGACGGCGGTGGTCCCACCGCTGGCGAGCGTCAGGCGTTAGGCGCCGTTCGCTCGCGCAGCAGCTGGTTCACGCGCTTGGGGTCGGCGCGTCCCCCGCTCCGCTTCATCACCTGCCCGACCAGCACGCCGAGGAGCTTCTGCTCTCCCGCCTGGAGGCGACGCACCTCGTCCGGGTGTTCGCCCAGCACGGCGTCCACCCATTCACGCAGCGCGCCGTCGTCACTCACCTGCCGGAGTCCCAACGCGTCCGCAACAGCCAATGCAGGTCGCGCGCCGCGTTCGTCCATCAAGGCGAAGAACACCTGCCGGGCCGCGGTGCGGCTGATCACGCCGTCGCGCACGAGGTCGAGCACGGCCGCCAGTGACGGCGGGGCGAGTGGCACCTCGCCAATCCCCAGCTTGCGGTCGTTGAGCCAGGCGAGGACGTCTCCCATGACCCAGGTCGCCGCCGCGCGGCCGTCGCCGTGTGCGGCTGCGACGGCCTCGAAGTAGTCGGCCAGTGCGGCGCTCCCGGTGAGCACCTGGGCATCGGCGGCCGACACGCCCCACTGGGTGCCGATCCGTTCGCGCCGGGCCGCCGGAAGCTCCGGAAGTTCGGTGCGACGCGCCTCGATCCATTCGGGGGTGATGTCGAGCGGCGGCAGGTCGGGATCGGGAAAGTACCGATAGTCGTGGCTTTCCTCCTTTGACCGCTGCGGACGCACGGTGTTGGCGGCCGCGTCCCACAACAACGTCTGCGAGACGATGCGCTCGCCAGACTCGCGCAGCCGCACCTGGCGCTGGTACTCCACCTCGATCGCGCGCTCCGCGGCCGCGAACGAGTTCATGTTCTTGATCTCGGTCTTGGTGCCGAGCGTGGCCTCCCCGCGCGGGCGCACGCTCACGTTGGCGTCCACGCGCAGCGATCCCTCCTCCATGTTCGCGTCGCTGACCGCCGTGTACTCGAGGATCTCCTTGAGGCGCAGCAGGTATTCGCGAGCCTCGGCCCCCGAGCGGAGGTCGGGCTCGGAGACGATCTCGATGAGTGGCGTCCCCGCACGGTTGAGGTCGATGGCGCTCCAGCCGGGGAACCGGTCGTGGATCGACTTCCCCGCGTCTTCCTCCATGTGCACCCGCGTGATGCCGATGCGGCGCCCCGCCCCGACCGGCAGGCTCCCGCCTAACGCGAGCGGCCGGTCGAACTGCGAGATCTGGTACCCCTTGGGCAGGTCGGGATAGAAGTAGTTCTTGCGCGCAAAGACCGACCGGGGTTGCACCGCACACCCGAGCGCGAGGGACGCGCGCACCGCCAGCCACACGGCATGGGCATTGAGGACCGGCAGGGCCCCCGGCAACCCGAGGCACACCGGGCAGGTATTCTGGTTTGGCGGGTCCCCGAAGCTCGTCAGGCACCCGCAGAAGATCTTGGTCGTGGTCTTGAGCTGGACGTGGACCTCGAGGCCGACGACCAGCTCCCAGTCGGTGGCGCTCATGCGTCGCCCTCCACGGCGGCCGCGGCCCGGCACAACGTGGCCTCGGCGAAGTGGTTCGCCATCAACTGCACGCCCACGGGCAGCCCGTCGACGCGTCCCCCCGGCACCGAGATCGCGGGAATCCCCGCGAGGTTGGCCGTCACGGTGAAGATGTCGGCGAGGTACATCTCGTACGGATCGCTGATCGCGCCCAGGGTCCACGCCGGGCCTGGCGTGGTCGGGGTGAGCAGCACATCCACGCCCGACGCAAAGACGCGGGCAAAGTCGTCCGCGATCAGGCGTCGCGCCTGCATGGCCGTGCGATAGTAGGCGTCGTAGTAGCCGGCGGACAACACATACGTGCCGAGCAGGATGCGTCTCGTCACCTCCTCCCCAAACCCGCGAGAGCGGGTGGCCTCGTACATGCCGCGCAACCCATCGCCTTCCATGCGCATCCCATA
>JAEUJK010000130.1 GCA_016794735.1 Gemmatimonadota bacterium
ATCGAGACGTTAGGCGGCGTCATGACCGTCCTCATCCCGCGCAACACCACCATCCCCACCCGCAAGGCCGAGACCTTCTCGACCGCCGACGACAACCAGTCGACCGTCGAGATCCACGTCCTCCAGGGTGAGCGCGAACTCGCGCTGCACAACAAGACCATCGGCAAGTTCACCCTCACGGGGATCCCGCCCGCTCCGCGTGGCATGCCCCAGGTCGAAGTCACCTTCGACATCGACGCCAACGGCATCCTCAACGTCGGCGCGAAGGACAAGACCACCGGCAAGGAGCAGAAGATCCGCATCGAGGCGTCCAGCGGCCTGTCCAAGGACGAGATCGAGCGCATGGTCAAGGACGCGGAGAAGAACGCGGGCGACGACAAGCGCCGGCGCGAGGAGATCGACACCCGCAACCGCCTGGACTCGCTCGCCTACGAAGTGGAGAAGAACTCCAAGGAGTGGTCGGACCGCCTCTCGCCCGAGATGAAGTCGCGTCTCGAGGCCGCCGTCGAACGCGCCCGCAAGGCGCACCGCGGCGACGACATGACCGAGATCAAGGCCGCCCTCGAGGAGTTGACCACCGCGTACCAGGAAGCCGGTCGCTCCCTGTACACCCAGGCGCAGGGCTCCGAGGCGAGCGCCGAAGCTCCGCCCGCCGGGGAGCAGGCGTCTGCCGGCACGGACAAGGCGTCCGACGACGTGGTCGAAGCGGACTACGAGATCGTCGACGAGAACAAGAAGTCGTAAGACCGTTGGGAGAACGAGGCGGGGCGACCACCGGGTCGCCCTGCTTCGGCCCCACCGCCTGTGAACCTCCCGGGCAACCCCGGCGTATTACTCGTGTGACGAAATGGTACTCCGGCTTCCGGGGTGCCGATGTACCTTGAAGGCGGCCCCCCGGGGCCCCGGTGCACCACACGCGGCATCTACCTGCCACCCGCAGCAACCATGTCTTCGTTGTCTTCCCGTGCCAAGCTGTTCGGCGCCGTCGCCATCGCCTTTGCGTGCGGCCTCGTCTTCGCCTCGGGCTTCGACCTGACACCGTTTGGATGGGCCCAGGGCCGCCAGGCGCCCGCTCGCCAGGCGAGCATGACCCCCGCGACCGCGCCGGCTTCCGTCGTTGAGCTCAACACCTCGTTCGTCGGTATCGCCGAGCGTGTTGGCCCCGCCGTCGTCTCCATCGCCGCCGAGCGGACCGAACAGCCCACCGCGCAGCGCCGCCCCAACATCCAGCGGCGCAACCAGCCGCCGGGCATCGAGGACTTCTTCCAGCAGTTTGGCCCGCAGGAGCAGCAGCGTCCGGCGTTCTCCAGCGGCACGGGCTTCATTGTCTCGAAGGATGGCTACATCCTCACGAACAACCACGTCGTCGAGAACATGGACCGCATCACGGTCACGTTGATCGACCGCCGCCAGCTCTCGGCGCGCATCGTCGGCCGTGACCCGCAGACCGATGTCGCCGTGCTCAAGGTGACTGGCACCGACCTCCCGGTGGCCGCGTTCGGCAACGACGAAGCGGTCAAGGTTGGCGAGTGGGTCCTGGCCATCGGCAACCCGCTCGGCCTCGATCACACCGTGACCGCCGGCATCGTCTCCGCCAAGGGACGCGGCAGCAACGACCTGCGCGGACTCAACACCGATCGCTACGCGATTCAGGACTTCATCCAGACCGACGCGGCGATCAACCCGGGCAATTCCGGAGGCGCGCTGGTGGACAGCCAGGGTAACCTGATTGGGATCAATACGGCCATCTATTCGCGCTCTGGCGGTTCTTTGGGCATCGGTTTTGCGATTCCGATCTCGATCGCCCGCAACGTCATGGAGCAGATCATCCAGACCGGCGTCGTGACGCGTGGCTGGATCGGCGTCGAGGCGCAGGAAATCACCATCGATCTGGCCGAGTCCTTCGGCCTGCCCGATACCTCGGGCGCCCTGATCGCCGGCGTCTTGCGCAGCAGCCCGGCCGATGCGGGAGGGATCAAGCCGGGCGATATTCTGCTCGCCGTCGGCGGGCGGCCGGTCAAGGATCCGCAGGGGATGCTCGATCTGATCGCCGGCCAGAAGCCGGGAGAAACGGTCAGTTTCCAGTTGCGGCGGCAGAACAAGCTGTTCGACACCACGGTCAAGATCGGCAAGCGGGCGCCACAGCGCCGCGAGCGCGAGTAGTCGGGCGAGCCGGCATGTGTCAGCTGCTCGGCATGAACTGCAACGTGCCCACCGACATCTGCTTTTCCTTTGCCGGTTTCCAGGTCCGCGGCGGGGCTACAGACGTGCATTCGGACGGCTGGGGAATTGCCTTTTTCGAAGGCCGCGGCACACGCGTGTTCCTCGACCCGCAGCCATCGTG
>JAEUJK010000163.1 GCA_016794735.1 Gemmatimonadota bacterium
TTTGGCTCGTGTTCATTCCGTGAGCCGCTCGATGAACTCGCACCGCTGGGACTCGAGACATGAGCATCGACGCGACCCACGATCCCGCACGGCGCTCCTGGGTGGAGAGCGCCAACACCGACGCGACCGACTTCCCGGTGCAGAACCTCCCGCTCGGTGTCTTCGCCCGCGCGGAACGCCCGGGCGAGTGGCGCTGTGGGGTGGCGATCGGCGACATGGTGCTGGACCTCGCGGTGGCCGCCGAGCAGGAGTTGTTGCCGGCATTTGGTCCGCAGAAGTTCCGCGGGCCGCTCAACACCTTCATGGCGCAGGCACCGTCGCGGTGGCGCGCGTTGCGTCACGCGGTCAGCGACCTGCTCAGCATCGGGGGTGCCAATGCCGCGCGGGCACAGGCCATGGCCGATGCGCTGCTCGTTCGGCAGGACGCGGTGACGATGCGTGTCCCGGCCGACATCGGCGACTACACCGACTTCTATGCGTCGGTGTACCATGCGACGAACGTCGGGTCGATGTTCCGCCCGGACAATCCGCTCCTGCCTAACTACAAGTGGGTCCCCATCGGGTACCATGGGCGGGCCTCGTCGATCGTGCCGAGCGGGGCGGCGGTACGTCGACCCGTGGGGCAGGTGAGTCCCAATCCCAACGGGCCGCCAACCGTCGGTCCGTCGGCCCGGCTGGATTATGAAGTCGAGATTGGCGCGTGGATCGGCGGTGAGAACGCCCTGGGGGTTCCGGTGGCGATTTCTCGTGCGCCGGAGCGGCTCTTCGGCATCACGTTGCTCAACGATTGGTCGGCGCGTGACGTGCAGGCGTGGGAGTACCAGCCGCTCGGTCCCTTCCTCGCCAAGAACTTCGCGTCCACGGTGTCGCCGTGGATCGTGACGATGGACGCGCTGGCGCCGTTCCGCGCCCCCGCATTTGCGCGACCCGGCGAGGACCCGGCCCCGCTGCCGTACCTCCACGACCCGCTCGACCAGGCGGAAGGTGGATTGGCGATCAGCGTCGAATGCTGGATCCGCAGCGCGCGGATGCGCACCGAGGGCATGGCGCCGGTGAGGTTGAGCGAAGGGTCGTCGCGCGACCTCTACTGGACCTTCGCGCAGATGGTGGCCCACCATGGCAGCAACGGGTGCAACCTGCGCCCGGGTGACCTGATCGGGAGTGGCACCGTGTCCGGTGCGGAGAAGGGGAGCCGTGGTTGCCTGCTGGAGTTGTGCTGGCGCGGCACCGAGCCGGTCACCTTGCCGACGGGCGAGACCCGCAGCTTCCTCGCCGACGGCGACGAGGTCACCCTGCGCGGACGCGCCCACGCGAACGGCTACCGCAGCATCGGGTTTGGGGAGTGTGCAGGCGTCATCCTTCCGGCCGTCGGCCAGGAGTGAACATGGAGTTCATCGTTCCAGGGAATGCGCCGCCGGGCGGGCACTACTCGCCGGGGGTGGTGCACAACGGCCTCGTCTTTGTCTCCGGGCAATTGCCCATCAAGCCGGGGCGCGCCGAACATGTCGTCGGGACCATCGAGGAACAGACGGAGCAGACGCTGCGCAATGTGCAGGCGGTGTTGCAGGCGGCCGGGTCGGACCTCGATCACGTCCTGCAGATGACGATCTATGTGAGCGACGGCTCCCTGTGGGGCGCGGTGAACGCGACGTATGCGCGCATCATGGGGAACCACAAGCCGGCGCGTGCTGTCGTCCCGGTCAAGGACCTCCACTACGGGTACCAGATCGAGATCCAGGCCATCGCAGCCGTCGCCACGTCCACGTGACCTTCCGGTGAACCCGATGAAACGACCACTCGTCCTCGCCGCGTTCGGCATCGTTGCCTGTGTCCGCGTCGCCACCGCCCAGGTGGCGTATACGATGCGCGAAGAGATGATCCCGATGCGCGACGGCGTGCGCCTCTACACGCGGATCTTCACGCCGACGGCGGCGGCCACACCGCTCCCGTTCATGATCACCCGCACCCCGTACGGCATCGGTGGGGCGAGTGCCGCGGCGATCAACGGCGGCATGGGGTTCATGGCGAAGGACGGCTACATCTTCGTCTACCAGGATGCGCGCGGGAAGTTCAAGTCGGAGGGCGAGTTCGTCATGCTCCGCCAGCCGCGTGCGAACCCGTCGGATCCCAAGGCCATCGACGAGTCCACCGATGCGTACGACACCATCGCCTGGCTGCTCGCGAATGTCCCCGGCAACAACGGGCGTGCGGGAATGACGGGGGTCTCGTATCCCGGTTGGCTCACGGCCATGGCCATGCTCGAGCCGCATCCGGCGCTCAAGGCGGTGTCGCCGCAGGCCTCACCGTCGGACATGTGGATGGGCGACGACTTCCATCACTATGGGGCGTTCCGCCTGTCGTACGGCTTCGAGTACGCCGTGATGATGGAGAGCGGGAAGGAAGCGACCCCCTTCAAGTTCGACACGTACGACACCTACGACTGGTACCTCCGCCTCGGCTCGCTCGCCAACGTCAACCAGAAGCTCCTCAAGGGAAAGATTCCCACCTGGAATGACTTCTCGCAGCGGCCGGACTACGACGCTTTCTGGCAGCGGCAGGGGATGAAGCCGTGGCTCAAGCGCGTGACCATCCCCACGCTCAACGTGGCCGGCTGGTGGGACCAGGAGGACTTCTACGGCCCGATCACCATCTATCGCGAGTTGGAGCCGCACGATCGCGGCAACATGAACTGGCTCGTCGTGGGGCCGTGGAACCACGGCGGCTGGATGCGCGGCGAGGGCAAGTCCCTGGGCCCGATCCAGTTCGACCTCCCCACGGCGCAGTTCTTCCGTGATTCGGTGATGGCGCCGTTCTTCCGGCACTACCTCCATGACGGTCCCAGCCCGCGGCTCGCCGAGGCGCTGGTGTTCGAGTCGGGGTCGAATCGGTGGCGGCGATACGACAGCTGGCCCCCAAAGGTTGGCAGCACCAACCGGTCGTTCTACTTCCGCGATGGTGGCCGGTTGTCGACCGACGCTCCCACGGCCAGCGGGCCCACGCAGTTCGACAGCTACGTCTCCGACCCCAGGAAGCCGGTCCCGTACCGGCAGCGCCCGATCCCGGCCACCTTCGGTGGAGCCCCGGGGTGGTCCACCTGGCTCACCGACGACCAGCGTTTTGTCGCGTCGCGGCCCGACGTGGCCGTCTGGGAAACGCCGGCCCTCACCGAGGACCTCACGATCGCCGGCGACATTGCGGTGACCCTCCACGCCGCCACGACGGGCTCCGACGCCGACTGGATCGTGAAGCTCATCGACGTCTATCCGGACACGGGGATGAGCGACCCGAAGATGAATGGCTACCAGCTCATGGTGGCCAACGAGGTCTTCCGCGGCCGGTATCGCAAGAGCTTTTCCAAGCCCGAGCCGATCGTGCCCAACAAGGTCACCGACTTC
>JAEUJK010000166.1 GCA_016794735.1 Gemmatimonadota bacterium
GGGGTGCTGGCGTCGGATTCGACGACGTTGCCCCGCACGCGCTGCGCGTGGGCGGCGGCCGGGACCATCATCACGCTGGCCAACATGAGGACCCAGGTGCGACGGGCCATGACCCCTCCGGTGAACACCGGGGCCGCTACCCGCCCCGTACCTGAATGTTCCTCGCTACGCGGCGACGTCAACAGGATCAGAGATCCCGGGGGTCGTCCCTGCTCACGATCGACGCCAGCGCATCGACGGCGTGCGGATCGAGGTGGCGCCACTTGCGGGCATCGAGCACGGCGAGCGCCTCGTCGACGCTCATCCCGGCGCGGTAGGGCCGGCTGGCCGTGATCGCCTCGTAGGTGTCGGCCACCGCCAGGATGCGGGACGTCAGGTCGAGGTCGTCAGCGCCGAGTCCCCACGGATACCCGGTGCCATCGAGTCGCTCATGGTGTTGGGCGGCCTGCCTGGCAAAATCGGCAAAGCAGGCCACGTGGCGCAGGATTTCCCAGGTGAACAACGGATGCTGCTCGATGGCCGTCCGCTCCGCCGCATCGAGCGGGCCGTTCTTGTCGAGGATGCGGCTCGACACGCCGAGCTTGCCGATGTCGTGCAGCAGGCCTGCGCGCCGCAGTCGCGTCTGCTCCTTCGCATCCAGCCCCATCTGCTCGGCGATGACCACCGCATATCGCGCCACGCCCCACGAGTGACGGCTCGTGAACGGGGACTTCGCGTCGATGATCTCGGCGAAGGCCTCGGCGACCGCGTCGAGGCCGGCGGCGCCAAAGGTGCGCGCCCCGGGCGACGGATCGAGGGTCGCGACGAGGGACGTGACGTCGGGGTCGGCGACCTGCTCCCAGAACCACGGATCGCGGAGGAGATCGCGCGCGAGATCCACCAGCGACGGGTCGAACCAGGTGCCCCGGCGACCTTGCAGGACGGCGTCCACCCCGGCCGGCCCCTCGGTTCCCCAGAACACCTCGATCGTCTGGGCCAGGTTGAGGATCCGGGCGAGCAGCGGAATCGCATCGCCGTGCAGGCCATCGGGGAAGCCGCCCCCGTTCCAGTGTTCGTCCAGCGAGCGGATCGCCCCCTGCGTCGCCTCGGAGAAGCCCAGGCGCCGCGCGATGTCCGCGCCACGTTCGCATCGCGTGGCGATGAGGTCGCGCGTCATCGACTCCTGGCGTGCAATCGTCACGAAGTGCCGCACCCGCGCGCCTAACGACTTTCCCAACCCGCTGTGGCGCCAGGTGGCCAGGGCCAGCCGCATCCGGTCGTCCCAGTCCACCACCTTCATGCGCGGCTTCACCACGTGGTCGTCCGACCCGAACAGCGACGCGAGCCGCGCCGCGTTGCTCGAGCACCCGGCATCCTTGAGCAGCAGCGCGTGGTACAGGTCCCCCAGGGCGTCCGCCCCGAGTCCCGCAGCCTCGCCAAGGCGCATGCCGATCAGGCAGGAACGGACGGAATGACCCAGTGGCTGCCCCTCGGTGAGGTCGAGGGCGTGCGACAGCGCGGCGAGCACATCGCCGACGGCCACGGTGTCCGTGGCGCCGGAAGCCTGGGTCGGAATGGTGGAATGCATGGGGTCGCCTTAGAGACGACCCGGCTCCCCCGGACGTTGCGGTCGACTACGCCGACCGCTCCAGCCGCCGCGCCCAGATGGCGCACACGATGAGGTAGAGCATGGCGGCAATGCAGACCACGACCCGGGGCGCGCCAAGCGTCCCCACTTCCCGCCACCGCACCACGGCCACCACGGCCAATGGCACCAGGCTCACCAGGCTCAGTCGGCGGGTGAAGGTCGCCTCCGCGCGTCGCCGCTGTCGACGCGCTGACTCGAGGGCCTGGTAGGCCTCGAGCGAATCGGAGGTGGCCCGCCACGCGCCGCGCCGGTTGCGCAGGGTGAAGACCCAGATCACGACCGTGAAGATCGTGAGGCCGCCGATGATGACCCAGCTGTCCCAGCTATCGGCCACACGTGCGGCCGCACCAAGGTAGGCCATCGCCGCCAGCGTCAGGAGCACCTCACCCGCAAGCACCCACCGCATCCGCCGCGACTGCGCGCGCACGCGGCGCCGCAGTTGTGCGACGTCCACCGCCGCCGGAACGGCCTGCCACTCGTCGCTGAGGTTCTGCCAATCGTCGTCCGCGTCGGCGATGGCCGTGTACTTCGTCATCATGTTGCGTCGCCTCCCAGTTGGT
>JAEUJK010000175.1 GCA_016794735.1 Gemmatimonadota bacterium
CCGCGCCTGGTGGTCGGGATAGGAGTGGTTGACCGTGCGCGGGGCGCTCTGGTACACCTGCTTTTGTCCGTCGCCCCACTCGATCACGTACACAAAGTTTCCTGGCAGGGCGGGGCCGCCGCCGTTCGCCACCGTCAGGTCGGTCTGGCCACCGAGCGGTCCGTACACCCCGGTCAGGGTAGGGTTGTACTTGATGACGCGGTACAGCTTGAATCCTGCCCACTTGGTGGCCGCCGAGTTGCCGACCGGCGGCCACACCGCTCGCGCCTCGACGCCCATCGCGATGTCGACGCCCGGGGCGGTGGCCGGCGTTCGTAGCACCTGCACATCGAGTTGGTGCGCGCTCGAGGAACTCCCGGACTGCGAAGACGCCCAACTGCCCTTCTCGTAGTAGACCTCCTGATACTGCGTTTTCGTCGCGCCCGGGGCCGGGTCGGGGAGCTGGTGCGGCCAGCTCGGTATCGAGGTCCAGATGCTGGCGGTGTCGCGCACCATCCAGATGGTGTCGACCTTTCCTCCGGTCGTCCAGACCGCGCTGCTCGAGATGTGCGCGAAGGCGCGCGGGAACGCGAATCCGTACGGCGAAGTCCCCGCCTGCACATCGGTCCAGTCGGACGCGAGGACTTGGTCGAAGTAGTTGAGCCCCAACACGGCGAAGCAGGGGCCACCGCAATCGAGTCCACCCGTGGTCACACTGAGCAGGCGCGTGAGATCCCCGGGGTGCAGCGGGTTGGCAACCGCGATCTGCCGGAACGTCCCCGCCCATTTGTACGCCAGGATGGGCCGGGCCACGTTACCCGGGAGCACCATCACCACGACCTGCGGCTTGCCCGAGAGCAGCATGGCCATGAACAGGTTCATCTCGGCGACGACATCGTATAACGCCGGATTGTGCGCGCGCCGCGCCGCGGCGGCGACGACGTGGCGCTGCACCTGGGCGTTCACGCGGGCCGAGAATCCGGCGGTCCAGCTGATGCCGAGCGTGTTGCTGGTGGGAATTCCCTTGGCGAGGTCGAACCGGTCCCAGAGCTTCTGGCTCGACCCGCCCTTCCGGAAGACGTAATCCGCGCTCGCGACCTGACCGAACGAGGTCGGACCCAGCGGGGTGTCCTGGCGCGCGAAATCCCAGTCGTCGACTCCGGGCCGGAACAACGCGTCGATCGACTTGCTCATCTTCGACTGATTGGCGGCCACCGCCAGGAGGTGCATCTTGGGGCCCGGAGGTAGCGTTAGGCGGGCACTCGCGGGCCCACCGACCGGACGGGCTGCGGCAAGCGCGGGCAACGTCGGATTGAGCGCCAGCGTGCCTAACTCGGCGGTGACGCTGGTCGAGTCGTGGCGAACGGTCGCGAGGGCGCGCAGGAAGCCCGTGACCGGGTCAACCACGATCACCGTAGGGATCTCATCCGCCGCGAGTTTCGCCGGAATCGTGATGGTGAACAGCTCGCTCGCCGCGTTCACCGCGTCGGTCTCGAGCGTCACCAGCACCGAGGCAACTCGAGCCACGGAGTCGAGTGGGATTCCGATCGCTGAGGAATAGCCGACCGAAATCGATACGGGTTCCGGCAGCGCCCCGGCCGGTACCTCGAGCTTGAGCCCCGTGAGCGGGCCAGAGGTGGTGACGGTGATGCTGCCGCCACCACTTCCGATGCTCCCGGTGCTCACGGTCGTCGGGCGCAACTTCGCGGTCGCCACGAGCTTCACTGGGGTGAGCGATCCGGACCTCGCGGAGAGGACGTGTCGGCCCTCCGTCGAGCCCAGCGTCCAGTCGCCCGGGCTGGCACTGCCATCCGCGCCAGTGGACACGCTGGCTACCGACACCGTGCCACCGCCGGAGTCGACCGAGAAGTTCACCGCGACCCCCGGAACCGCACGGCCCGCAGCGTCCCGAACGACGACTGCCGGGCGCGTGTCGACGGCACGGCCCGGTTCGCCCTGCTGGTTGTCCCCGGCTTGCACCTG
>JAEUJK010000179.1 GCA_016794735.1 Gemmatimonadota bacterium
GCGCTGAACGCCGACGGCAGCAGCCCTTCGTGCTTGGAGAGGTCGTACGAGAAGTCCGCCTTCGGGTACTTCTGCAGGCCGTAGTTCTTGCCGAACGCCGAGTTGCCGTCTGCGCGGAGACCGATGGTGAGGAACGCACGGTCATTCCACGAGAATCGGTTCTGCGCGAGGATGCCGAAGTTGATGATCTCGTTGAAGTTCTCGGCGCCGTTGGTGACCGCGGCCGACGAGACGGTGTTCACGCCCGGTCCGGGGAACCGGTTGCCGGTCGACATGTTCAAGCGCTCCTGCTCCCAGAAGCCCTGGGCGCCGGCCGATAAGTTCGACTCGATGTCGAACGGCAGCTTGAAGTTGTAGGTCGCGAGGTAGTCGAGCGTGTACGAACGGAACTGCCGGGTGCCGATGTTGCGCTGACCGTCGGTGACGCCCGCCGGGCCGTAGGCGCCGACGAACGGGAAGAAGCGGCTCTTCTGGTCGGAGACGGCGTCCAGCCCGGCCGTGAGGCGGTGCGACAGGTTCGGCGTGAATGCGTACTGGAGCGTGAGGCCGCCGTTCCAGCGATCGGCGTCCGATGTCGTCGTCATGCGCTGGATGTCCGAGACCGGAACCCAGGCTTCGCCGTATGGGCGCGCCTTGGTGGCGGTGCGCGGGTTGCCGTTCATGGCGTTGCCGAGCAGCGCCGTCCAGTTGTTTCCGGCCTGCAGCTCGTCCACGAGATTGCGGGTGTACGCCGTGTTCAGGTTCACCGTCCACTTGTCCGTGGGGACGAAGTTGACGTTGAGGCGCAGGTTGCCCTTGTTCTGCGTGTTCGGCTGGATCGAGCCGTCTTCCTTGGAATAGAGGCCCGACGCGAAGTACGTGCTGCGCTGCGTGCCGCCCGTCGCGGTGATCGAGCCGGAGTTGAACAGCCCGTTCTCGATCAGGTCGTTGGCATCCTTGGCGCGCGTGCCATCCGGACCCGTGAAGTTCGGGAAGGTCTTGGTTGGGAGGTTCTCGCGGAGCCTGTTGTAGCCGGTGCCCAACTCGAGGTTCCACTCGGTGCGCCCTTCACCACGGCCCTTCTTGGTGAAGATCTGGATGACGCCGTTGGTGGCCTCGGAGCCGTACAGCGTGGCGGCCGCGGCGCCCTTGAGCACCTCGACCCGCTCGATGTCGTTCGGGTTGAGGTCCGACAGACGGTCCGTGGAGTTGCCACCCGTGAAGGAGCAGCACGCGATCGTGCCGATCGCCCACTCCGTTCCGCGGGAGTCCACGCGCACGCCATCGATATAGATGACGGGGCGCTGGCTCAGCGAGAACGAGGCAATGCCGCGAATACGCAGGTCCTGTCCGCTGCCCACGCCGCCGCCGACGCCGACCGAGCGGACGCCAGTGACCTTGTTCGCGAGCACCTGCGAGAAGTTCACGCTCGGCATCAGCTCCTGCTGCGCCGCGACGTCAACGGACCCGATCGATGCACCCACCTTTCGCTTCTCGGTGGCGCCGCCCGTTCCGGTGACCACGACCTGCTGCAACTCGACCGCGCTCTGGCCAATCGTGAAGTTCAGCGTCACGGTGTCGCCAGCGGCGATCGTGACCGTCTGCGCTTCCGGGCGATACCCGATGCGGGTCACCCGCACCGACTGCGCGCCCGCCGGGATGCCACGAATCAGGTACTTCCCTGTCGCATCCGTGTTGGCACCGAGGTTCTGCTGTCCCACGACCTGCACGCGGGCAGCCGTGATGGGTTGTCCGGTCGCGCGGTCCGTGACCGTGCCGGAGATGCCGCCGGTCTGTGCCGCGGCCTGCACGCTCACTGCGAGCGTGAAGACGGGCACCAGCCACCGCCAGCGACCTGGTGAACGACTCGATTGCATGCTGCCTCCTGGGAGGAACTGGATGGGAGGATCGGCGCCGGTCCAAACCGACGCGTGTCGCCATTGTATGCAAATTTGGCGGCTACAACGTCGGTACGGCCCCGGAACCGGGGAGTTTCTCGACCTGCCGACGCTAGGGTGCGTTCCGGGTGCTGTCAAGAAAGAAGTGACCAGCGACCCGCGTCGTGAAATCCCTACTGCGCAATCGCCGAAGACCGCTCCTGGCCCGGAGCCGACGGATCAATCGAAGGGAGGGGTCGACCCCACGGGTGTAACGAAACGTCGCCGCCGCGACTCGTCCGCGAGGCCGCTTCGCCCGCGCGTGTGACAACCCGCTATTTCAGGCGCACCAAGCGACCCTTTCGCTTCACGATGTTCTTGTAGTCCCACTGGATCTCCCGGGATTCCGCGAGCCAGCGGCGCAACAGCTCGGTATCCACCTGCGACACGTCGGTGTACCGCACCTCCGCGTCCTTGAACTTGCTCTTCCCGCTGAGCCCTTTCGTCGCGAACGACCGTCCGCTCCAGAACAGCAACCGCACACACGACTTGAGCCGGGAGTACCCCACGATCGGGTTGCCATCGAGGAACCAGACCGGATGGGCGTGCCAGATCTTGTTCTCGGCGTCCGGGAGCTCGGCGTCGATCTCCTTCGCCAGGAGCGTGCAGATCTTGCGCTCCGCGAGTGAGAAGTCGGCGTGGTACTTCCGGGTGTCGGGATGCATGGGCGCACCGTTGGGGAGGCGAACCGGAAGTATGCGGGAGCGGGCGATCGCCCACCACGTGGTCTCGCGCCGACTTCGACAGCTGTTCACCGACGCGAATTGCCGTTGGCCGATTCCCGCGACACCCGCCAACGGGAGGGGCGTATGCTCACCGCATGCGACGATACCGAACGCTCCTTCTCGTCCTCCTCGCGGGAGCACCGCTCGCGGCCCAGCCCGTGCGCGGGGTGATTCGCAGCGTGGACGGGACCCCGGTCGCAGGCGCCAACGTCTTCGTCCTCGAAACGCTCGAAGGATCCCTCGCCGACACGACCGGGCGCTTTGCATTCGTCACGACGGCTCCACGCCCGTTCACCCTGCTGGTCAAGCGCCTCGGCTTCGTTGAGCTGCGGCGCATCCTCACCAGCGCCGACACCGCAGTCCTCTCGCTCACGCTGGAGCGGGCCACGGCGGCACTCGCGCCGATCACGGTGCGCGCTGGGGCCTACACAGCGGGTGAAGAACGCGGGGCGACGCTCACCCCACTCGAGGTGGTGACGACCCCGGGCACCGCCGCCGACATCAACCGCGCCATCCAACTCCTGCCGGGAGTCCAGGCGGTCGACGATGGCACGGCGCTCTTCGTCCGGGGCGGCGACTACACGGAGACCAAGGTCTTCATGAATGAGGCGCAGCTGCTCAATCCGCAGCAGCTGCTTACGCCAACCGGGACCTTTGTCGGCACGGTCGACCCGTTCCAGCTGGAGGGGATCTACTTCTCGTCCGGGGGATTCGGGGCGCGCTACGGGAATGCCTTGTCGGGCGTGGTCGGGTTGAGAACGCGGGGCGAGGCACCGCGCCATGCCGGGACCCTCGGGGTCGGGTTGGCCGCCACCTCGGCGGACCTCGCGCTGCGCGTCCACCCACGACTCACGCTGCGTGCTGCGGGAAATCGCACGAACCTCTCGCCGTTCTTTCGGGTCAACCAGAACCAGCGCGGTTTTGCCCCACCGCCGAGTGGGCACGACGGCAGTGTCAGCGCGACCCTGCGATACGGGTCGACGGGCGAGGTGAAGGCCCTCGTCCTCGACCAATCGAACCTGGTTGGCGTTCCCATCGACGATCCGGCGTTCTCGGGCACCTTCAACAGTCGTGTCGGGTCCCGGCTCACCGTGGTCACCTGGAAGGACGTCCTCGGCTCCTGGGGAGTGCTCGGCAGTGCGAGCGAGGGCACGCTGGATCGCCGCGAGGACTTCGGTGCGTTCCGCCTGAACGCCGACCAGCGACAGCGGCAGGCCTTTCTCCAGTTGACCCGCGAGGTGGCTCGTGGCGCGACCGTGCGGCTCGGCGGCGAACTGGAGGGACAACGCTCGGCCATCCGCGGTTCATTGGCGGCCGCGAACGCTCCTGGAGACACCACCGTGCGTTCGCTGTACGCCTTTGTGCAACCGGCCACACGCATTGGCGGCTTTGTCGAACTCGAGTGGCAGCCGCACGACCGGTTGAAGGTCGTGCCCGGGGTGCGGAGCGACCGTTCCACCCTGACGGAACGTCGCACGGTGGATCCGCGGCTCTCATTCGCCTGGGAAGTCGTGGGCGGCGTGACCGCGACGGCGGCGTGGGGGATCTACCACCAGGTCGCGGATCCCCTGTTCTACGACGACGCGTTCGGCCGCGACGCGCTCGCCCCGATGCGTGCGATGCAGTCGATCGTTGGGGTGCAGGCCGGACATGACGGGCCCGTGATGCTGCGACTGGAGCTCTACGAAAAGCGGTACCGTGACCTGGCGGTCCTCGACCGCGCGTACCGCGTCTTCGCACCGGCGCAGGGGACCTCGCGCGGCGTCGACCTCTTCTTCAAGGGCCGCCTGCCGGGTGGGCTGACCAGCCGGACGACACTCTCCCTGTTGCGGGCAGAGCGCACGGATCCCGAGACGGGCACGATTGCCGCCGCGGCCTTCGATGTCCGTCGCTCCAGCGCCCTCATCGTCGAGAAGGCCTTCGCCAATGGGTTCCGGCTGGGGGCCAACTGGCGGTCCGCCTCGGGCCGTCCGTTCACCGAGGTCGTCGCCGCGACCTTCGATGCGACGCGCGACCTGTTCGTGCCCGAGTACGGGCCGCCTAACGCGGAGCGCTTCAGCGGCATCCGGCGGCTTGACCTGTCGGCCAGCCGGTACCGTCCGCTGGGGGCACACGCGCAATCCGTCCTCTACGTCACCGTCAGCAACGTCCTCAACGCGACCAACGTGCAGGGGTGGCGATACAGCCGCGACTACCGCTCGCGCACCCCCCTCCCGTCGATCTTCAACCGTTCCCTATACTTCGGCGCCAGCCTGACCTGGCAGTGAGGTGTTTCGTGCGCGTCCTCGTCCTGCTGCTCACCACTGCCCTCGCCACCGTCCCGTTGCGGGCGCAGGCCCCTGGCACCACGCGGTGGGCCGACTCCCTCGCCGTGCTCATCGAGGCGGCCGTGGAGCGCGGTGATCCTGCCGCCTTCGGCCCGGCCATCGCGCTCGCCGACCGCGTCCTCACGGTGACCCCGGCCGACGGGGCCATCCTGCACTACAAGGGGTATGCGTTGTACCGGCAGGCCACCCTGCTGATCAACGCCGCCAACCGACCGGACGACGCCGGCAAGGTCCTCGAGGAAGCCGCCGACCTGTTCACGCGCTCCGCGGCGATCCTCCCCTGGCCGGAGACCCCGGCGTTGCACGCGAGTGTCCTCGGGCAGCAGATCGCGTTAGGCGGCGTCATCGCCGGGATGCGACTCGGCGGTCGCGCCGACGACCTGTTCGCGCAGGCCATCCGCCTCGGGCCGGACAATCCCCGCGTCCTCATGCTGCGCGGCATCAGCGCCCTCTTCAAGCCGCGCATGTTCGGCGGCGGCAGCGACAAGGCGCGCGCCGACTTCCAGCGGGCCGTGGATCTCTTCCCGAAACAGGCGCCGGCGCCCGGGGCCCCGCGCTGGGGCCACGCCGAAGCCTGGGCATGGTTGGGACAGGCCCACGCCGCGGAAAAGGACCCCGCTGCCGCCCGCGTCGCGTATGCCCGGGCGATGGAGCTGCATCCGGACTACGCGTGGGTGAGAGACCAGTTGCTCCCCGCCCTCGACAAGGTGAAGCGGTGACCATCGCGCGCGTTCCGCTGCGGCCCTATCTCTTCGCCTGGCTCCCATTCGTCCCGGTGTATGCGCTGGCCGTGCGGTTCAGCGGCGCCGGATGGGTTGATGCCGCCCTCTCCGCCGTCACGACGGTTGGCCTCGCCGCCCTGCTCGGCCTGGGGGTGGCCCGATGGCGGCCACCCTCGGATGTGCCGTGGCGGCGCGCGGCCATCAGGCATGCCTTCCTTAGTGTCACGTACTCCGCCCTGTGGACCGCGTTCATTGCGGCCGAACTCGCCTTGGGCGCACCCGCCGAGCGTTGGGCAGGCTTCCTCGAGAACGCCATCCGCTGGCAGTTTGTCACCGGGCTGCTGCTCTACGCCCTGCTGGTCGCGGCCTTCACGAGCCTCGATCGCCTCGCGGCGTTGCGTGCCCAGGAACAGCGGGCCGCGCGTGCGGAGGCGGATCGCGTGCGTGCCGAGCTGCAGGCGTTGCGGGCCCAGCTCAACCCGCACTTCCTCTTCAACACCCTGCACTCGATCACGGCGCTCGTGCGATCCGATGCCGCGCGGGCCGAGGGCGCCCTCGAGCAGCTGGCGGCCTGCCTGCGCCACGTGCTCGCCGTGAATGCCGCGGGCACCGAGGAGGTGGCGTTAGGCGATGAACTGGGCTTCGTGCGCGACTACCTCGCCCTCGAGCGGCTGCGCCACGGGAACCGCCTGCGCGTCATCGAGGAGATCGACCCGGACGTGCTCGACGCCCCCGTCCTCGCGTTTCTCCTGCAACCCCTGGTGGAAAACGCGATTCGCCACGGGATGGCACCGTTGACGCGACCGGTCACCATCCGGCTCAGTGCCCGCGCCGTGGACGACGACCTCCTGCTGGAAGTGGCGGATGACGGTGCCGGGAGCACGGGCAGCACGCGCGACGGCGGGATCGGGCTCCGCGCCCTGCGCCAGCGACTGCAGGCGCGACACGATGGGGCGGCAACCCTGCAGGTCACCACCGCCCCGGGGGAAGGCTTTCGGGTCCACCTCACGCTGCCGTTGACCGCGACCACGCGTCCCCCGCTGGTGCTGCGGTGAGGTTGCGCGCCGTGGTGATCGACGACGAGGCCCTCGCGCGACAGCGGTTGCGCGACCTGCTCTCGGCGCGCGACGACGTCGAGGTGGTGGGTGAAGCCTCCGACGGCCCCGCCGGCGTGGCCCTGATCGATGCCGAACGTCCCGACGTCGCCTTCCTCGACATCGAGATGCCCGGGGTCACGGGACTCGAGCTGATGCGGCAGGTCCAACACCAACCCCAGGTGGTCTTCACCACGGCGCACGAACGTTATGCGGTCACCGCGTTCGAACTCGCCGCAGTCGATTACCTGCTCAAGCCCTTTGGACCCGAACGCCTGGAGGTCGCCCTCGCGCGCATCGAGCGCGCGACCCAGGGCGGCCAACCCGCCACCGCCGAACGCCTGGAACACGTCCTGCGCGACGGGCCGGAAGCGCGACTCACGCGTTTCTTCGTGCGGGAGCGTGGCAAGCTCGTGCCGCTCGACGTGCGCGATGTCGAGCGGCTCGAGGCCGACGACGACTACGTGCGCGTCGTGGCGAAGGGGCGGCGCTGGCTCGTGTACCTCACCCTCAACGACTTCGAACGGCGGCTGGACCCGCAGAAGTTCGTGCGGATCCACCGCAGCCACATCGTGAACCTCGACTTCGTGCGGCACCTCGTTCCCGGCGAGGGCGGCCGCCTCGACGTGGAGATGCACGACGGCTCACGCATTGGCGCCAGCCGGACCCGCGCGCGGGAGTTACGGAATCTCGCGTTCTGAACGGCGCATCACCGCGCCTGCAGTGCCCCGGTGAAGAGCGTGCGCACCTGCGGATCGAGGATGACCCCGCGCGGACGTTGCGGCGCCGCGATGCGCACCGCCGCGACCTCCGCCCCCACGCGCACACGCTGCACCGCCGCGGGCCCGTCTGCCCCGTCGATCGCCACGTCGAGCTCGATGTCGAACGCGCCGCCGGGCTGTGCCTGGCGCATCTCCACCACGACCTCGCGCGAGGCCGCGTCCCACGACCACGTGCCCTCGATCCGCGGGATCTGTCCGCGATACAGCCACTGCGTGAAGAACGCGGCGAGGTCCTGCCCCGACGCTCGCTCCATCGCCTGGCGGAAATCCGCGGTGGTGGCGGTGCCGTTCATGTGGCGCGCGTAGTAGTCGCGAATACCGGTCCAGAAGCGATCGTCCCCGATCCGCTGACGCAGCATGTGCAACACCCACGCTCCCTTCTGGTAGGTCATCCCCGTGGTCACCTGGGCCATGTCGGCGAGGTTCTCATGCACCACGCGGTAGTCGGGCCGGCGTTCATAGAACTCCACCACGGTCTTGCGTGAGTCCCGCAGCACCTGCGCGAACTCGTCGCGACCATACGCGTGTTCAATGAAGAGCGAGGTGAAGTAGGTGGCGAACCCCTCGCTGAGCCATACGTCGTCCCAGTCGGCCTCGGTAACGGCGTTGCCGAACCACTGGTGGGCGATTTCGTGGATGATCACGTTGCGCCAACGGGTGCGGCGCGTGCCATCCACGCTCGCCTGGTCGTACATGATCGCCGTCGCCGCTTCCATGCCCCCACCCGTGGCCGTGGACTGCACGTTTGCGAGCTTTTCGTACGCGTACGGGCCGACAAACTCGGAATAGAAGGCCATCGCGTCCTTGACCGGGACGGCAAAGTCATGGAAGCCGGCGTCGCGGTCACGGGCAAAGACCCACGTCTCCAGCGGGATCCCGCGGTAGTCACCGACGACCTGCACGGCAAAGCGGGCCACCCCCAGCACATACAGCCACGGGGAGATCGGCACCGATTCCAGCCAGACGGTGCGACGCGCCCCGCCGGGAAGGTCGGTTTCCTCGATACGGCGGCCATTCGAGATGACCTGGTAGTGCGCGGGCGCGACCACGGCCATCTCCATCGTGGCCTTCTCCGCCACGTGGTCGATGGTCGGGAGCCACTGGCGCGCCTTGTTGGGCCAATCATCGGAGAAGAACGCGCGCTCGCCGTAGCGGTTCGGCTTGATCTGCAGGCCGTCGGCCGGGATCCCCGCGTATCGCACCGCAAACTCGAGCACCTGCCCGGCCGCCGACGGGGCCGGCAAGGTCATCGTCAGGCGATCGTTGGTGTGCGTGAACGCCACCGCGCGTGATCCCACCTGCACCGACGCCACGGACATGCCCTTGCCGGACCGCGCGGGGGTCGCGTTGGCGAGGTCCAGGAAGATGGTCGTGAGCCCGGGGGCCAGCACGCGGAGGCGGATCCGCGCATCACCATCGATCCGATCCGTGGAGTCCGACAAGCTCACGGCAAATCGATAGTGCTCCACGTCCACCGGCTGCCGCGGGTACGTATCGCGCGCCGGCGCTGCCACCACGAGTGCAAGAAGGGTCGTGAATACCACGGGCGTCTCCGTCAGGATACGCCAACTTCGGAAGCGCCGACCGCCGGGGCAAGGCGTCGGCGCGCCCCAACCCCGCTACGCCACGACGTCCGGGTACCGCGATGTCAGCGGGAAGTCGCTCCCGGCCATCTCGCGCACGACCCACGCCGCCACCTGCGCACGAATCTCCGGCGGCACATTCTTGTAGCGGTCCGCCGTGCCGGCGACAAACAGCTCGGCGTTGGTCTGGAGGATGTGCGGCGGGTGCATCTCGAAGTTGTCCTGGTGCTCCTGCATGTACGCGAACGAGGTCTTGTGGACGATGTTCGCGACTTCCGCGTCGGTGAGCCCTTCCACGCCGAGGAAGGTGGCCACCTGGCGCACGACTGACGCGAGGTCCCGCTTCATGTCCTCGAAGAAGACGAACAACACGTTGGGCGCCTGGCGACGGGCCCACCATCCCTTCACGTGGTCGGTCCACGTGCCCCACCACATGAGGTCCGGCGAGGTGAACCAGTTCACGAACGCCGGCAGGTCTGGAGCCATCCCGCCCACGTTGGTGTCGACGAAGTCGATGCACGACGCAAAACACGAGACGGGGTGCCGCGCCACGTAGATGTACTTCGCCAGGGTGTTGTACGGGCAGAGCGACGCCGGGAGGTGGGTCTTGATGATGCGCGATGGATGATCGGTGCCTAACGGCACCGATTCCGCCAGCGGGATGCTCTTACGCCCCTCGATCCAGGGCGACAGCGCGTACATCGCACGCCCGGTGGCCACGATATCCCCGTTGCCGCGGTGGAGCACCTCGTAGACGACGTGTTGCATCCAGGTCGTCCCGCACTTCATCTGCGTTACGACGAACACGTCCTCGGCGCGCGGCACATACGCGGCCGCCTGCGCGAACGACTCGACACTGCAGCTGCCGCTCGGTCCCGACACCCCCTGGTGCTGGATGCGGGCGCGGGCAAAGTCCATCTTCGCGAGCTTGGCATTCAGGCGCAGGATCGGGCCAAGTCGCCGGGCATGGCCACGCAGCTCTTCCTTGAAGGCGGCGCGCCCCTGGGGCGTCCGGCCGTAATACCCGAGCCCGACGGTCTGCTCGTCTTCCCACTTGAGGACGTAGGCGAGGTACGTGCCGTACGCGAGGTAGATCGCGAAGACGACGCCGAATGCGCCGAGGAGCCACCAGATCATTGTTGTGTTGGTGCGAATTGGTCCCGGGGTGACGGTTCGACCCGTCGCCTGATCCCTTGGTGCGGCCGGAGGTTGCGCGCCCGGGGGAGACGAGCGAATGATAACCGCGGAAACCGGGGCGACTGCGCCTCACAGCCCAGCGCGCGCATGACCCCGACATGGTTCGACCCCGATCGGCAGCATCCGCGGCGCAGGCGGTGGCTCGCGCACCTCTCCGCCGCCCTGGTGGTGCTGGGCCTCGCGGGTTGCCGGGTGACCACCTCCGCGGCCATCGACACACTGGCCGCCCGCATCCCGGCCGAGGGAACCTCCGGCACGCTCGACGTGGGGACCTGGAACCTCGAGTGGTTCGGCGATGCCAACAACGGTCCGACCAACGATTCCTTGCAGCTGGCCACTGCGGCCTCGGCGATCCAGGCGATGGACCTCGACATCATGGGGTTGCAGGAGATCGTGAGTGCGTCGCAGTTCGCGGAACTCGACGCCCGCCTCCCCAATCACGTCGGCATCCTGGCGAGTGCCCCGCAGGTCACGGGTGGGGCGGCGGCCTACTCGGCCGGCGAACAGAAGCTCGCGATCCTGTACAAGCCGCGGGTGGCCACGCTGCTCGGGGCGCGCGTGGTGCTGGCCAACGTGTCGGCGGACTTCGCGGGACGACCGCCACTGGAGCTGTCGTTCCGCGTATCTACTGGCGGCACGACGCGCGACGTCGTGGTCCTCGTCGTTCACATGAAGGCGTTCACGGACCTCGATAGCTGGCAGCGTCGCGTGAATGCGGCCGAAGCGCTCAAGCTGTATCTCGACCAGACCTACCCCACGCAGCGCGTGATCGTCATCGGCGACTTCAACGATGACCTCGATGCGTCGATCAGCGGCGGGCGCCTGTCCCCGTATGCAAACTTCATCGCGGATGTGCCGCGGTACGCCTTCCCGACGGCCCTGCTCTCGCTCTCGCGCATCCCGACGACGGTGGGCTTCGCCGATGCCGTCGACCACCACCTGGCGACCAACGAGATGATGCAGGACTACGTGGCCGCCTCGGCCCATGTGGTGCGGTTGGACCGCTACATCACCGGGTACGGCACCATCACGTCGGACCACTACCCGGTGGTCACGTCCTATCGATAGGAACCGGCGCCGCGCATTGACGGCGCACCGGCACCGGCCCGCGTGCGGACCGGTGCCTGGCAATTCCGCGACTCAGAAGGCGAAGCAGTAGAACAGGCCGGCGCCGCCGCTGCCGCGCAGGTTGTCCTGGCTGCACCCGCGAGACGGATGCGCCGAACCCCACGACGTCGGGTTCACGCCGCCACCCTGGCGATCATGGTGCCCGACCCAGGCGCTCCCCGTCGAGCTGCTGGTCCAGTTGCGGCAGGTGGTGTCGAGCGTGTCGGTGGCCACCGTGCCGTCCATCCGCGATCCCGTGAGGATGTCGTGGGTGTTTGGCGTGTCGCCGCGCCC